>JAPULF010000315.1 GCA_027295245.1 Planctomycetota bacterium | reverse complement strand
GGTTTGGCGACCGACGAGGCCGCCGCCCGTGCAAGTCGCACCGCCGCCTACAACCTGTTAAGGCAGGCCACTGAAGGGCGAGAGCAAAGCCCGTTGCTTGCCCAGGCGGTGGACACGCTCGTCTATCTGCAACAAACCGCGCGATGAAGCGCTCAGGGCCCGATTGAAGGGTGCTCCTTGGCGGGCGGATGGAAACAGGGCCCGCACTTCTCATTCGGGACAGAAAAGCGATGTCGCGGCTGTTGATCCCGGACGAAGCTTGTTTCACGACACGCCCAGTCATTCACATAAATCATTGGTGCATAGAGGATTGTGAGGTCATCCGGCCTGATCTCGGGCTGGCCGTGAGGGCGATTCTAAAACACCGTTTGGATTGTAGTTCTCACAGGCGTGACGGAGATTATAGTAAATAGTAGGCTGATGCCCTTTTGGAGAGGTGGTGACCGTGTTCCTCGCCGAGATCGGGAAATTCGTCGGTACCAAGGTGGCGTCCGCGATCATTTTCCTGGCGGTCGTCGCCGGCGGAATCTGGACCTGGCAAAACTGGGACACGGTCGTGGCGATCGGCGGGGTGCTCAAACGAGTGCTTATCTGGATCGTTTTGGTGGGCGGACTTCCGTGGTCGAGCTATCTTTTCATGGGACCGCTGTTGCAGTTTCAGTCGAGGCTTCAGACGGCGAACATCGCCGGGATGGTGAGCGTAGCGATCATCGGAGTGTTTTGTGCTATCGACATCCTATTGGCGTTTTGGTTGGCGGATTGGGGTTTCACCGGAGGCTTCACCTGGTTCGTCGTGATGCTTGGTTTCGTCGCCGCCGGGGCGTATAATTCTGTAATCTGCGAGTCTTTAGCCAGGCACGTGGAGACCTCATGAACCGGCTGCCGGTTTTAAGCGGCCGAAGGGAATTGCCATGTCCGTGGTGAAGGTCGGCGACCGCATCAGCGAATACGTCCTGGATGCCGAGGTCGGTTCGGGCAGCTTTGGACAGGTGTGGAAGGCCCACCACCATATCTGGAAGGACAAGCTGGTCGCCATCAAGGTTCCCACCGACTCGCAATACGTTCGCAATCTCCAGCGCGAAGGCGTCACGATCCACGGCCTGAATCATCCCAACATCGTCCGGGCGATCGGGCTCGATCCGTATGCCGATGTGCCCTACCTGGCCATGGAATTCGTCGACGGTGCGTCGCTTCGGGAACTTGTCGATTCCTATACGAACGGAATGCCCCTGCGGGCCGCCCAGCGAATCGTGTGCGGCATTCTCCGGGCCCTGGACCACTCGCACGCCAACGGCGTGATTCACCGCGATATCAAACCGGCGAACGTGCTGATCGTCGGCGGCGGATCGAAACCCGCCGAGGAAATCGACGTGTCGGATGTCAAAGTTACCGACTTCGGCCTCGGCCGCGCCTGTGAGATCACAACCTCGACCATCATGCAGTCGGGCAGCCTGCTGTCCGAAGAGGGCAAGAGCATTTCGGGTACGCTCGCCTACATGGCGCCCGAACAACGAGACGGCGGCGTCACGGACGCCCGAACCGACTTGTATGCCGTCGGCATCGTGCTGTTTGAATTGTTGGCCGGTGAACGACCGAGCGGAAGCGACATGCCGTCTTCCGTTCGCGAAGGACTGCCGTCCTGGGTAGATCCGGTGTTTTCGCGATTGTACACCCGTCGCGAGCGCCGATTCCCGAGTGCGGCCGCGGTCTTGAACATGATCGAGACCATGAGCAAGCCGCCCGTTGTTCGCGGGGGATCGTATGGCGCGATTCCGTCACCGCCCCCGTTGCCCGGCGTAGCGGGTTCGGATTCAGGCGTGTGCGGGTCATGCGGCGCCGATGTCGCCGCGGACGATAATTTCTGTATCCTTTGTGGTACGCAGATCGCATTGGATCCGCGTCGCTGTCCGTCGTGCGGGGCCTATCCCGAGAAGGGTGACCGTTTCTGTATCTCGTGCGGGTCGTCGTTGCCCGCGAGTGTGGGCTGATGCGGCATGGTAAACTGGATGCCAATGGGGATGCCTGTCTTTGTCGTCATATTCACGCTGGTGTTCGCCATCTTCGCGCTGCGATCCATCACCCGGTCGTTTCGACGCAACCAGAGCCTGCAGGAGAGGCGCCGCAACGATGCCTTCGGCGACGACTCCTGGGGGTCGGTACCGAATGCGTGGGTGTGCAGGCGTTGCCGGTCACCGAATTACCCGCACGGTCGGTTCTGCCGGTTTTGCGGCAAGGAGCGGGCCTAGGCCGGCCCAGGTCCGAGCAACCACGAATCGCTTGTTTTCGGACCGATCCCAGACGGCCAGCCTCCCAATATGTCGGCGGGTCGCAACAAGTGTAAGATGGGGTCTGTGGTGTTCGTGAAGCGCCGGCGAGGGCCCGCGCCCGGATGGATGGATCGTCCCTGCGGATGGAACCGGACGAATGAAAACGGCATCCGAATATGCGTGCGAGGTAGAGTCCGAATACATGGCCGGTGTGCGGGCCAACCTGGCCGAGGCAGGGGGGACGCTTTTGGGCGGGTCGCGGTTCGAGCGGGAAGAGCATGATTCCGCCGAGGCGGTTCGGGCCGCCATGGTGGACCGCCGGATTTACGATCGCGAACGATACGGCCGGATGCCGCACGGGTACGGATTCACGATGCGCGGTCTCGATCGGCGATGGCTCTTCGGGAAGCGCGTCAAGAGCGTGACTATCGCGTCGGTGCTTGCGCCGCCGGGACCCCTGTTGGAAACGGACGAGCCGGCCCCGCCGGTTTCGATGTCCGAGCTGATGCGGCACGTGGAGTCTCTGAAAACGAAGAACAAGGCGCCGCACTTGATCGGCGTTTGTAGCCCGGGCGGCTTCGAGGAAGAAGTCTGGAATTCTCCACCTCAGATTTCGGGCGTCCGGCTCGTTTTGATTGAGCCCCGTGAAGACGGCGGATGGCGGATTTCAAAGGGGCTGGGCACGCACGATGCCAAACTCTGCAAGCTGTTTGATCCGGAACAGATCGGCCAGAAAATCGGTCGGGTTCGCCAGGAACTGGAGGAGCGCAGCACCGATCTTCTGACCGGCAGCGTTTCCGCCCGCAGTGTTGCAGAGCGTCTGGACCTTCCCCAATCGGTTGTGGAACAGGCCTTCGATGTCGTCGAGAAGGCCGATCCGGAGTTGCGGGTCTCGAAACGATCCGGGGAAATGATGCTATTCCGCGGGGCGCCGGTCGCGTCCGGCAGGGAGGACGGTTCCATGTCTTTGTCGGAATGGGTCAAGAGTCTCTTCTCGAAGGAAGGAGAAGAGGCGACTAAGATCAACGTATTGTCGGAGCGCCGGGCGTCGCTGAGCGGCCGGTTGGATCGTCTTTACACGGACATTTCGAAGCTCGAGAAGAAGGAAGGGCAACTCCGCGACGAGGGCAAGGCGACGAAGGTGGGCGTGGCGAAACGCCGTATCGCCGGTCAGATTTCGCGTTTGCGAAAGGACATTTCGCGCGTCAATACGAGCGCGTCCATCCTCAGCAAGCAGATCAACGTGATCAGCACGCACATTCACAATCTGGAGTTGGCCCAGACGGGCACGGTGGCGCAGTTGCCGACCGGCGAGGAGTTGACGGAGGCGGCGGTCAACGCGGAGCAGATCCTGGAGGACTTGAGCGCCAGCGACGATCTTGTGAGCAGTCTGGAAGTCAACATGGCGGAGACGTCGATTTCGGACGACGAGGCGGCGATTCTACGCGAGCTGGAAGGCGAATCCTCCGAGGGAAGCGGATCGGCGAAGGCATCGTCGTCCGAAGCCGCGCCCCGCGAGACCGAGTCCGGCCGACGGGAGCGCGGACAGGCCCAGGCGGAGTAGCGGACGCGCCCCGTGAGGCACGAGCGGCGACGACAAGGGCCGTCTTGCTTAGCCATTCGCGGTTTTCGATTGGATTGATACATGGGTCTCTTTGACTGGTTGACCAAGAAGAGCAAGTCGTTGTCGCAGATGACGCGGGCGGAGCTGCGCAAGCAGGAGTTGCTGCTGCAGCGCGATCGCGACCAGCTTCTGAAGCGGATTGGCGATCTGGCCGGAAAGAAGCAGGAAATCTTCGAGCGCGGTCGGAATGAGACGACACCGGAGGTGCGGCGCGTCCTGGCCCAGGAGTTCGATCTCAAGACGACCGAGCAGTTGATGACCAGCCGCCAACTGGGCATCCGCAGCAAGGAGGCCCTGACCGTCACGCGGATGCGGATGCTTCGAGAGAACGCGGACAAGGCCAAGGCGATGGGCAGCAAGATCGGCATGATCACGGAACGTGACTTGGTCGCCCTCGAGAAGATGATCGAGAACGAGTCGATCACGACGGAGATGTACCAGGACCGCCTCGACTCGATGCTTCAGATCGGCGCGGGCGAGACTGAATCCATATTGACGCCGGGCAGCCAGCAGCTTCTGGATGTCTGGGACCAGATGGATACCGGTCTGATCAGTGACTCGGCGCAGGCCTTCGATGAAGCGGACCGCCGCGTGCGAGAGCGTCATCAAGCGGCCGAGGGGGCGTAAGAAGACGCCGCCCGAGCCCTTCGACGCGCATGGAGCCGGCAGAATGGCGATGGAAGTGACCGTCGATCGGAAAAAGTCGGAAGTGCAGGGGGCCATCCTGCAGTTCGCCGCCCGACGGGAATACCGGCTTTTCAACGCTTGGTGGCTGGACGGTCAACGACTGGAGACCCAGGATCTACCCCAGTCGGCCCGCCACCGGCCGACCACACCCGTGACCAGAGTCGTAGCCATGTTTCGGCGCGTCTTCGACGTCGATCAGCGGCCCCGGATCGACATCGAACTGAAGTCGAGACGCGGAAAGACAACTGTGGCTATGGACATCGGCTCACATCGCAAGAGCGTGCAGCTCGCGTACGAATTACGTTCCTATTTGGAGGATGAACGTGCGTATTCGTGCGAGTGCCCGCCGATTTGCCATCGTTGCTCATCGGCAGTGCGAAACATGACGGCCCGCTACTGCGGCCAATGCGGAGAGAGCCTGACGGCGGCGGAAGCCACGCGGTCGCGGACCGTGGGCGAGTCGAATGAGCCTGAAGCATCGAGGGAGTTGATGCCAGTGGTTGTGGTCGAGCGGGAAGATGTACCGGACGGGGTGTCTGAGCCGCCCTCGGAAAACGAATTGGCGGCTGTAGATGTAGAGCCCGATCTCGAATCCGAATCCGATGCCGGTGCGGATGAGGACACGGTTGCGGATTCGCGGGCAGCGACCGGACTCGATGAATCGCCGAATCGGGGCGCAGACGACAAACCGAGCGAGGACACAGCAAGCGAAACACCGGCGGTAATGGATGACGGCGACGACGAAGAAGTAGGCTCGCGTCGCGAGGCGTCACCCGGCCGTCGGGCACTCGCGGAGGATTAGGCAATGCACACGAGCAGGATTTTGCGTAGATCGCGACGTCATCGGATGATCGGCGGCGTGGTCGGTGGATTCGCGGAGTATCTGGGGATGGACCCCACGCTTGCCCGACTGCTCTATGTCGTGCTTTCGGTGGCGACGGCGTTTTGCGGAATCCTGGTATATGTCATCTGCTGGCTGGCGATACCGGAAGAGTGATCCAGCGGCGATCGGCGAGAGTCGCCGGTTGCGAGGAGTTTTGAAGAGGGCCTCCCATGAGTCTGTTCAAGTCAGCGGAAGAGCGGCGCATCGAGCGGGACATCAAGATCCGCCAGGGAATCCGGCGCATCGAGAAGTCGATCTCCGAGCAGAACAAGTTCACGGATGAGTTCATCAAGAACGCCCGGCGGGCTAAGGAGATCGGCGACCAATCCCAATACGTCTTCATCCGCAACTCTCTGAAGAAGACCGCCACCGTCAAGAAGATGCTGGAGCGCCAGCTTCTGGCGGTGAAGAACGCCCTGATCATCAAGCGGCAGGCCGAGGCCTCGACCGATTTCGCCCAGGCGATGGGCACCATGGCCAACGAGATCGGTCGAATGTTCAGCGAAACGGACCTGACCAGAACGCAAATGGATTGGGAAAAGGCCATGGTCCAGTCGCAGAGCATGGAGGAGCGAATGTCGATGTTCCTCGAAACCGTCGAGGACATGGCCGCCAGCGACACCTCCGAAACGCCCGCCGAGGTAGTGACCGAAGAGGAAATCGACGCGATGATCGAGGCAGAAGCCGAGGCCGAACACAGCAAGGACATGGACGACTTGGAGGCGCTCCGGGCGGAGTTGAATGCGGTGAAGGAAAAAGGCGCCAAGGAAAGCAAGTAGGGTGCGGGAGCCCCGACCATTACAGGTGCGGGGGGTTTCGTATGCGGCAATAATCTCCATTCGCTCGCTGGCGAGTGTCTTGAGCACCGACGATTGAAACCTGACAACGACTCAATATGACCGTAAGTCTAAATACCTTCGAGCGACTCAAGGACCGCGGACTCGCCGCCTACAAGTCCGGCGACTACGGCGCCGCCAAGCCCTACCTCATGCAGGCCGCCGACGCCATGATCAAGATCGCCGCCGAGACCCAGGACGCCGCCCGGCGCCAGCGGCGCAAGGCGATGGCAGCCGAGCTGATCGAATTTGCGGGCAAGTGCGACGAGAAGGCGGTGGAGAAAAAGGCCGGCCGGGGTCGGACCGCCGAAAAGGATTCGGATGACAGCGGGGCCAAGGCGTCTGACTGGATCGTCCGGGAGAAACCAGACATCGGGTTCGACGACATCGCCGGATTGGATGACGTCAAACAGGAAATCCGGATGAAGATGATCTACCCGTTCAGCCATCCGGACCTTGCCGCCCGGTACCACATCGCCACCGGCGGGGGCCTGCTGTTGTACGGCCCTCCGGGCACCGGCAAGACCATGATCGCCAAGGCGATCGCCCACGAGATCGACGCGACCATGTTCGTCATCTCGCCGGCCCACGTGCTGAGCAAATGGGTCGGAGAGGCGGAACAGAACATCCGGAAGCTGTTTTCCGCCGCCAAGGAAGAGGACAGCGCTATTATCTTCATAGACGAAGTCGAGGCCCTGGTTCCGGCGAGACGAAGCTCGCAGAGCAGCGTGATGACACGGGTCGTCCCGCAGATCCTTCAGGAACTCGAGGGTTTTGACAGGAGTTCGGATTCCAAACCCCTGCTGTTCGTCGGGGCGACCAACGAGCCGTGGGCCCTCGACGCCGCGGTCATGCGGCCGGGGCGATTCGATTCGAAGGTTTACGTCCCGCTGCCGGACGAGCCCGCAAGACATCGGCTGCTGGAGATCTACTGCGGGAAGCGGCCGCTCGCCCCGGACGTGGATTTCGGCGAGTTGGTGCGCCGTCTCGACGGATACAGCGGCGCGGACGTGAAGGCGGTTGCCCAAAAGGCGGCCACAATGCCGTTCATGGAGGCGATCACGGGCTCGGAGCCGCGCCCGATCGGCATGGCTGACCTGCTCGGCGTCATCGAATCGATGCCGCCGTCAGTGCAAAAGAAGGACCTGGTGCGTTACGAGGAGTTCGCGTCCAGGAATTAAGGCATCGAGCGGAGCGTCCAGAATCATGTCGATTCAGTTTGACATTGAGAAGTTCGGCCGGCAGCCGGAGACGATCGCGCAGCTCGTTCGATCCGATGACGTCTTCTCGCTGATGCGACGCCGGGTCGCTCTCCCGCCGGCGTGCGCCGCGCTCGTCCGGGCACGGGGCGGGCAGGCCCATCACGTGCCGGGCGGCGGCACGGTCGAGGCCGATGGAGCGTCGGAAATACTTTTCGTCCGAACAACGCCGGTCGACTTGCACTATGACGTCCCGAGTCTCAGATCCGAGGACGGCTACGATTTCTCGGCGACGGTCGAATTGACGATCTGCGTCGTGCCGGAGCGGTCCGAGCTGGAACTGCTGCGAAAGGTGCTTTTGGGCAGCGGCAGCCGCGTCGATATTGGGCGCATTCGCAAGTTCTGTGAAGAGCCGGTGCGCTCGGCGCTCACCGAATTTTCGAGAACCCGATCCGCGGCCGATTTGTCCGCAGCGACGACCTGGGATAAATTCGACGCCGTCCTCGACGAGCGATTCAAGCCGGTGGGCTTCGCGTCCGGCCTGGCGCTGGGACCGGACCCGCGCGTCACGTTCGCGTCCCCGGCGTTCACCGAGTCCCGGCGGATGGAATCCACCGCGGCCTTGCGACGGCAGCGGCTCGAGGCCGATGCCCAACTTCGCAGCGCCTCCGTCGAGGCAAAGAGGGCCCATCTGTCGCAACTCCAGGATGTCCTTTCGAAGGCCCGGGCACTGGCGGAACGCAATGACGGTGTCGGTGTCGCGTCGTTGTTGCAGACGTTCAGTGCGTCGGAGCGCGGCGAGTTGTACCTTGCCCTGGCTGCCTCGAATGAATCCACCGTCCGCACCGAAGCGATCCTGGTCGTCGCGGGTAATGAGTTGCTTTGGCTCGACCCGTCGAAGCTCGGCGAACCCGTTCGTCGACTTCCGCTCGACTCGCCGGTCGGTGGACTTCGTTCCGTTCGCGTCGCCCAAGCCGGCGATACGCGGACGATTCTGGTCGGGGCGTCCCGCGGTATTCACGTCGTCGATATCGGCGAGGGTCCGCGCGACACCTATGCCTGCGAGGAATCGACGGCCGTTCGCGGCGGATTCAATGCCGCATCAATTATAGGCGAACGTCTCTTTGCGACACACTCCGAGATCGGGTTGGTCTCCTGGCGCATCGGGGCCCCCGAGGACCAGGAACTGTGCCTGGCCGACCTTACCGAAGGGGCGAGTACGGTTCGCGATGTGCAATCGGAGGACAGCGGGCGGCTCTGGTTCAGCGTGGACGATCGGCTCATCGGTTGGCGCCCCGACTCCGACGAGCCGCCGTGTACCATCCATGCCCCGGATGTAATTGCAACATCAACTATCTGCGACGGTTTTGTCATTGCCGGTCTGGGCGACGGGCGCGTGGTGCGATGGCCACTGATGGATCTCACCGCCATGGAGACGATCCGAGGACCGAGCCGAAACAAGGTTCGCTCTATTTGCTGGATGAGCGGCGGAGGCGTCCCGCGGCTGCTGATTGCCGACGGCCGATCGCACCTGGATATGCAAGTCCTCGGAGATGCTCATTACGGAGTCTATCGTTGCGCTCAGGCCGTGAGATGGGGATTCGGGGCGGACGACTGCATCGTCGGAGTGAATGCAAACCGCGACCAGGTTTTCGTGTGGCGATTGCACGCCCCCGACAAGCCTACAGAGACCGTGTCGATCGGAAGATTATGCGGACATTCCATCCAGGACGTGGCGTTGTTGGCGGCGGCGGCTCCGGACGCCGATGATCAATCGTCGTCCCCGCCGAGTGCCTGAAGCGACCGCGCCGATCGATCGTGTCCTACTGGTTGACAAGTCTGGTGTCGATCGCCAGTGGAATCTCGGCGTATTCCGGAAATCTCCCGGTATCGTGCTTACTGTAGATTTTTTCGCCGTCGAGCACGACATCGAAGATCCCGCCGGCGCCTTCGATCAATTCGGCATCGATCTGATCCGCGCCGTAACGCTCGCAGAGCTCCGCCACCAGACCGGTGGCCTGTGGTTTGTAGTTTCACTGCGAGCAGTAGGTGATCCGCACTTTCATCGTTTTTCTCCTTCTCGGCTCGGACACCACCCGAAGTCATTTGCAGCCTAATGCGACGCCTACGCGGAATCAACGATCCTGACGCATCCACGAATCGCATCGGGCTGGGCGTACCAATCCGATTGCTGGAGTTGAGTCCGGACACAGGCGATAATCTCGATAGGGATTCGCCTCGATGTCCACCCGTCGCCGACGGGTGACGGGACTTGGCACCCTGAATCGGAAGGGCCTGATCATGAGAATCACGGTCGTCGGAACCGGGTACGTCGGATTGGTGACCGGGGTCTGCCTGGCGGACACCGGAAACCACGTCGTTGGGGTGGACGTGGACGCGGAAAAAGTAGAGCGACTGGGACGCGGGGAGTGCACGATCTTCGAGCCCGGCCTGTCGGACCTGTTGCAGTCCAACCTCGCCGCCGGTCGATTTCGGATGACGACGGACTTGAAAGCCGCCGTTGAGCACGCCGAGGTAATCTTCATCGCGATCGGCACGCCGCCGCGGGAAGACGGTTCGGCTGATCTCTCCATGATCGAGGCCGCCGTCCAGGACATCGCCCGGGCCGTCAACAAGAAGACCATTCTGGCCATGAAGTCCACAGTGCCGGTCGGAACAGGCGACCGCGTCGAGTCATTGATGACGCCGTTGACAAAACACCCCGTCATCGTGGTCAGCAATCCGGAATTTCTGAAGGAGGGGACCGCGGTCGACGATTTTCAACGACCGGACCGCGTCGTGATTGGAAGCGAGGACCCCGAGGCGGCCGAAATCATGAAGGAGCTGTATCAGCCGTTCGTTCGCAATCAGCACCCGGTCCTGATTATCCATCGGTCCGCGGCCGAGCTGGTCAAGTACGCCGCGAACTGCTACCTGTCGACGCGAATCAGCTTCATCAACCAGATTGCGAATCTGTGCGTGCCGCTCGGCGTGGATATCGACGAAGTCAAGGTGGGCATGGCGTACGACAATCGCATCGGGTTTCACTTTCTGTATCCCGGCATCGGATACGGCGGAAGCTGCTTTCCCAAGGACGTACAGGCGCTGTGCCACGTGGCGAAGAGTTTTGGCGCCGAGGTGGACCTGCTGTCCGCGGTCCACGAGGTCAACGAACGCCAAAAACGGCTTCTCGTCGAGAAGATCAAGTATCACTTCAAGGGAGACCTGGCCGGCCGAACTCTGGCGCTATGGGGCATCGCGTTCAAACCCAGAACCGACGACATCCGCGAGGCCCCGGCCCTGATCGTCATAGCCGGTCTGCTGGAGGCGGGCGTCACCGTTCGAGCCCATGATCCCAAGGCCCTACCGAACCTGCGACGACTGTTCGGCGACCGGATCGGTTACTTCGACGACGCCTACAAGGCCGCTGCGGGTGCGGACGGTCTCGTGATTTGCACGGAGTGGAACGAGTTTCGCTCGCCCGACTTCCAACACCTCCGCGAATCGCTCCGCGGGCCGGTCATATTCGACGGGCGAAACCTCTACACGATTCAACAGATGCGGCGACTCGGCTTCACGTACTATTCTGTCGGTCGGCCGAGCGTGCGACCGGAGTGAAGCGTATTTGAATTGGGGAGCAGCGTACGGCGATCACGCCGGTTGCGGCCAATTCGCTTTGGTGAATCGCCCATTGCGGCTGATGACCTTCCCGTCCGCTTCAATCGTACCGCCGTCCCGCAGGTCGCAGACCATGTCCCAGTGCAGGCCGCTCTTGTTCTTCCCGCCGCTCTCCGTGATGGAAGCCCCGAGGGCGGCGTGAAAAGTCCCGCCGATCTTCTCGTCAAAAAGCGTGTTCTTCATGAACCGCTGAATGCGATAGTTCGTTCCGATTGCCACCTCGCCCAGAATCCGGGCCCCGCGATCCTGATCGAGCATCTTGATCAGAAAGTCCTCGTTCTTGCTGGCTGAGCAATCCACCACCCGCCCGGACTTGAACCTCAAACGAATGTCATGCACCTCCCGACCGCCGTACACCGCCGGAAAGTTGTAGTGCACGATCCCCTCGGTGGCATTCTCGATCGGTCCGGTGAACACCTCGCCGTCAGGAAAGTTGGCCTTACCGTCACAGTTGATCCATCGCCGGCCGGCAACGCCCACCCGTAGATCGGTGCCCTCACCGTTGCGAAATCGAATCTCCTTGGCCTTGTTCAGATAATCGCAGACGCGCTGTTGCCGCTCGCTGATCTTCTTCCACTCGCCAGCCGGGTTCGGTCGATTCAGAAGACATGCGTCAAAAACGAAATCCTCGAATTCCGATAGCGACATCTCCGCGTCCTGTGCGTGAGCCTGGCAGGGATACTGGGCGCCGACCCAGCGAAGCCGGTCTTTGCGACCCTTCGGGATCGCGGATCGCCGCATGAAGATACTCACGATCGGACTGCGAGCCGCGCTGGCCCGGGCCTGCTTGCCCGGATTCACGTTGCTGAGATGTTTGGTATTGGTGCCGCCCCACGCGCTGATCATGCAGTCGATCGTGCTCATTTCGTACTTTGCGATCGGGTTGACGAAGTCGAGTTGGTGTTTTTGCGCCAGTTTGAAGAATTGCTCGGAGCACTCGTCGGGGGTGAGCGTAACATACGGATGTCCACCGGCCGTGACGACGGCCTTATACACTTCAACCATGAGCGGTTCGGCAACGGTGGACCCGACGATCCGAACCAGGTTTCCCCGCTTGACCTCGACGGAGTAGTTGACGAGAACGTCGGCGAGTTTGACGATGCGTGGATCTTGCATGGCGTTTTCGAATTCCTCGATGTGCCCTCTGGGCGTGCCGTGAATCCAATCTATTCGGATTTCTGACGGACGACTTCACGGCAACGCCCGGAGAGAATCCGTAATTCCGGCCCCCGTCTTTCAACGACGATGCCGTCGGGCAACTCGATCAGCCGACGCGATTCGTCCCCGTCGAGCAGATCGGCCGCGGCCGTAAGGCGATCATATCCGACCGACTGCCGTCCGGCGCCAACCCTTTCGATTGCCCTTTTGAGTACTTCCAACAGCAGCAGTCGCGGCAACTGAGAAGCCGCCGCCACTCTCAAAACGACGGCTCCATGATCTCCCCGAATCAAACACTGATTCAATGCCAGCCCCGCAGCCCACGAAACAGCCCCATCCAGGTCCCGGGCCTGTTCCGAAAGTCGCCCCAGCGCCGCTGCAACCTTCGGGTTTTGCCGAGATTCCAAAAGCGGCAACAGGGTCCGCCGAATCCAGTTTCGAGTGGCAGTCTCATCCGTGTTGGTTGCGTCCTCACGATGCGAAAGCCCCCGAGCCGACAGGTAGTCGCGAAGTTCGACCTTGCGGAATCCCAGTAGCGGCCGCACCAATCGTACGTCGCTTGACTCCCGAATCGGCCGCACCGCCGGCATCCCCGCCAACCCGCGCAAGCCGGTCCCGCGAACGATGTTGTGGAGCACGGTTTCCGCTTGATCGTCGGCATGTTGTCCGACCGCGACCGCGCGGGCCTCCACTTCCACCGCTACCCGCTCCAGAAACCGATATCGAATGCGACGTCCGGCCTCTTCGATTGTTTCGCGGTTCGATCGCGCCGACTCCGCGACGTCCGCGTATTCGACCGTACACCCGATGCCCAGTTCCGCCGCCGCCTCCCGAACGAACTCCGCATCTGCCCCGGCCTCCGGACGCAGCCCGTGATTGAGGTGCGACGCATGGAGCTTCCAGTTCATTTGCTTGCGTTCGTTGATCTCGGACAATCCGCAAAGCAGCGCCATCGAGTCGGCACCCCCCGACACCGCACAAACTACCCCGGCGCCGGGCTCGATCAACCTTCTCGTCGCGTCGAAGAATCGTCTGTGAAAATTCCGAACATCCATATCGTCGAACCCGTTCGCCGGAGTTAAGACACGATTGTATATCGCCGAAAGGCCGCGGTCGACGCCGACACCGACGGCACCGCGGACTGCGCTGAAACCGGCCCCGCCCCCCATTGTGGTTTGGGCACAACCGGCTATCCGCCATCCATGCCGGCGGGTCTTGTGTTGGCCGAACATGTCGCTGTACCGCGACGAAGTAGACGAGAATCAGAGGCGGTCAAGCAGGGTGCCACTGGCGGCATGCTCGCCCGTGCGATCCGCCGAGCCCGCCACCTCGTCAGCATGTCGCCCATTCAAGAGGGTGTGTCTATCGCCTCGCGCCGGCGAAGCTGCCCGCAAGCGGCGTCGATATCAAGCCCGCGCGACGTGCGAACGTGGGCGTTCACGCCGTTGTCGCGAAGATTTTCCTGAAACGCGTGCGTCGCCTCACTCGAAGGCCGCTTGTATGGCAACCCCTCGACCGTGTTGTAGCGGATCAGGTTTACGTTGCAGCGCATCTGCTTGCACAGCCGTGCCAGTTGCTTCGCATGCGTCTGCCGATCGTTGACATGGTCCAGCAGAATGTACTCCAGCGTGACTTCTCGACCGGTGTTATCGAAATAGTACGTGCACGCCTCGACCAGGTCACTCAACGGAATCTTCTCCGCCCACGGAATCAGTTCTCGACGTAATGCATCGGTGGG
>JAPULF010000314.1 GCA_027295245.1 Planctomycetota bacterium | reverse complement strand
TCACCAGCTTCGCATACACATGTCTCACATCGGACATCCCGTCGTCGGTGACCCGTTCTACGGCGGCCGACACGTCTCGATTCGCGACGTCACCGGCCGACCGGGCGATCCTGAAGAGCCGCGTTTCAACCGCCAAATGCTTCACGCCCACCGATTGGTCGTGACACATCCGATCCGCCAGACGCGGTTGGAACTCGAGGCTCCGATGCCGGACGACATGGCCGAGTTGGTCGAGTTGCTACGCAAATCCGGCTGAGGATTCAGACTACAACCCCGCGCGATTGTGTTGTGGGTGCTCGTATTCGGGTTACAATGCACAGTGAATTCCTGCCCTCCGGGTCGGAGGCCGGCAATGCCGATTGAGTTCGAGTGTCCCAGTTGTCGAAAGCGTATCGCGGCGGATGCCGCGCTCGGAACGCGTGCTCGATGCCCGCACTGCAGTTCCGTCGTTGAGGTTCCGAGCTCGGGGGCCGGGGAGGGCGGCGTCCCGCCGATAGAACCCGTGTCGATCGGAATGCAACCGGCACGCCAAGGCTTGGCCATCGGCGCCCTCGTGTGCGGCATTTTGGGTCTCGTAACGTGCGTCTGGCCCATCGGCGTCGCCGGCTTCGTCTTGGGTATCATCGCCTTGGTCAGAATCAACAAGCGGCCCGCAGACTATCGGGGAAGGGGTATGGCCGTCGGTGGGGTTTGCACGGGCGGATTGAGCATCTTGCTGATTTTGGTCGCGCTTGCATTTCTTCCCTGGGCACGGGAGCGCTCCAGGCGGGCTATTTGCTCCAAGAACATGCAACGCATCGGCTCGGCGTTGTACGCTTACACCCGGAACTACGAAAGCGGTTTCCCACCCAATCTCAACACGCTCCTCAGCGACGGCCATGTGACCGAAAAACTCCTCGTTTGCCCCAGCTCGGACGCCGACGTCGGGGATCTGGACGCCTGCTACGGTTTCATTGCACTAACGCCTGACCCGAGTGATTTCGCCGACGTCATTATGTATGAGAAGGAAGGATGTCACGGCGGCGAGGGCGGGAACGTACTCTTTGCGGACGGGCATGTACAATTCATGCTATCCCATTCGGGTGTGCAGAAACTCGTTCAAGAGACTCGGGACCGACTTGCAAAGCCACAAACGAAGAGATAGCGGTGCCGCCTCCGGTGCCGCGCGCATTGGGGATGTCAATCCAACGAATTCATACCCATGATGATCTCTTGTTGTGCCTCTTTCCGACGACCCGCCGCGAGCAGCGCCTGCACTAATTCTTTGCGCACCTCCTGATTGCCTGCGTCCAGTCGCAACGATTCGCGCCAAAACCGAATTGCCTCATCCATGCGACCCAGCCGACTCTGCAGGTCCGCGAGGCTCGCCGGAACACCCGCGTGGGCCGGCGCCGCCACAGCCGCCCGTTCGTACGCCTCCACGGCCAGATCGAACTCGCCGATCCCCTCAAGCGACTGCGCCAGCTTGAACAGCAACTGCGCGTCATCCGGCCGAGACGCCAACGCCTGTTGCAGGCGGGGAACCGCCTCACCGAAACGCCCCACGCGGTGCAATCGAAGACCCGCCACAACGTCCGCGCTCGCATCAACGCCCATCGCAAGTATCGCGCCCATCAGGGGATCGGCCACCGCGTTTCGCAACGCCACGCCATGAATGCGCTGTGCCTGTTTGCCGGGCACGGCCGTCGCATCGCCGCGCTCGGACATCGCAAGCGCGTATCGGGCTTCACCGAAGTCCGGCCGGAGTTCCAGCGCGCGGCGCATGTTTCGCTGCACGCCCGCCTCGTCACCCTCCAGCGAAGCAACGCAACCCAGTCCCCAGTAGGCCGCCGCGCAAGACCCGTCTCTCTCGAGCGCCATCTGGTAGAGTCGCCGGCCTTTCGCGGGTTCATTGATTGATAGGTACAGCTCCGCCAGCGCCAGCAACCCGGGCAAGTAGCTGTTGTTTCCGTCGACCGCGGCTTGCAGGACGTCGATCGCTTCTTCCGTCGCCCCGCGCTTCGCGAGACATCGACCCAGGTAATACCACCAGTCATAACACGCCGGCTCCAGGGCGGTCGCCCTGCGATAGCAGGCTTCGGCCCCTTCCAGCATGCCATGGGCGTGCAGCAGCATTCCCAGCGTGCCGTTTGCGATCGGATCGAGCGGGTCGGATTCCAGTCGTTCGTGTGCATCGGAGAACCGCTTGGCCGACGCCGCGTCGGCGATCGAGGGACGGTCGCGCGGAATGGCCGGCAGGGTCACGACGAAACGGTCGGAAAACGGCCAAGCCATTTGCTTGTATCGAACGCCCAACGTGGCCGCGCCCGTGAGGGCGAGCGCCGCCCACAGGTACCAGCGCGCCCCTAATCTGTCATTCGCGTTGCTCACATTTCCAGCGCCAGGCCCCGGCCTTCCGTCAGGGTCAGTTCAACGTTCACCCCTGCGACCGTCCAGATCTCCCGTCGGCCGGTCGGCCATTCGACGATGACCTGATCCGCATTTCCGGTTTCGCCCAGGCCGAAGTGGACTCGAACATCGCCGGCACTGAGATAGCTGCCGTCGCGATGCACGTGTCGATGCCGGCGACCCCCGCGCGAGTCCTTCAGAATCACGCGCGCGCCGATCCCGTCCCGGTTGCTCGTCGTGCCCACGGTCCTGATGCGAAGCCATGGGTGTTCTTGACCGACCCTATTGAGCAGCAAGCGCGCCGGACCGTTGCTATAGGAGACGACGATGTCGACGTCCCCGTCGTTATCGATGTCACCAAACGCCGCTCCCCGTCCTACGGCCGGTGTCGAAAACGGCTCGCCCGCACTCGCCGAGACATCTACGAACCGTCCGCCACCCACGTTGCGAAACAATTGATCCAGTTGCCTGAACGGATATCCGTCCTGCGGTTGGTCCAGGACGCGCGTGACCGCCCCGTTGGTCGTGAACAGGTCGAGTCGTCCGTCGTTGTCGTAGTCGATCCACTCCGTGCCGAATCCCGTCATCGGCAGGCTGGGCGCCGACAGGCCGGATCGTGCGGTCAGGTCTTCGAAGATGCCCGGCCGCTGCATCGTATATAAAGTGTCCTTTTCTCCGGCGAGGTGCGTGACAAAGACGTCATCATCGCCGTCCGAATCCGCGTCGCCGATCGCAACGCCCATGCCCGCCTCCCCCTGACCGGTGGCGCTGTATGCCACGCCCGCCACCGTCGCCTGATCGACGAAGCGCCATCCTCCCTGGTTGATCCAAAGCTGATTGCCGTCACCGTCATTGGCCAAGAACAAGTCGATTCGACCGTCTCCGTTGAGATCGCCGCACGCCACGCCCAAGGTATGGCGTTCCGATCCCATGAGGCCCGACGAGGCCGTGACATCCTCGAAATGACCGGCGCCGTCGTTGCGATAAAGGCGCGACTGCGCCGCGGGATAATTCAGCGGTCCGCAGTAATCGGGCGCTCCCGTCGCCGTCTTGCAACCCCAATTACTCCCCAGCCGGTATTTCACGTAGAAGCCGATGAACAAGTCCAAATGTCCATCGTTGTCAAAGTCGGCGAACGATGCGCTGGTCGCCCATCCGTGGACCCGAAGCCGGGCTTCCGTGGTCACTTCTCGAAACGTCCCGTCCCCCGCGTTCCGATAGAGCCGCGACTCCCCGAAATTCGTCACGAAAAGGTCGGGGTCACCATCGTTGTCATAGTCGCCGACGGCGCACCCCATCCCGTAGCCGGCATCGCCGACGCCCGCGATCTCAGTGACATCCGTAAACCGGAGCGTGCCGTTCGGGTCGTTCGGGTCCAATTCGTTGCGAAACAGCCGGTTGGAACCGGCCTCGCCCGATCCGGTCGAGCGGCTACCGATCGGACCGCTTTGAACGAGGTACACGTCCAGATCACCGTCTCCGTCGTAGTCCAGCAGTCCGCAGCCTGACCCCATGATTTCTGGAAAGTAGTGCTTGCCCGTGGCACCGGTATCGTGGACGAATACCAGTCCCGACGCACCCGCCCTCTCGACGAATACGGTACCTCCCAAACGGGGGTCTCCCGCCCGGCCGATGGCTTTCGCGTCACCCCGTTCGCCTGCGGCCCCGGGTTCCGTATCCACGTAGGATCGAGTGGCCACGACCGCCAGTCCCAACCCGACAAGCGCCAAGAGCGCGACGCGCAACCCGATCCCGCGGCGC
Source organism: Planctomycetota bacterium (assembly GCA_027295245.1). Lineage (GTDB taxonomy): Bacteria > Planctomycetota > Phycisphaerae > UBA1845 > UTPLA1 > JAPULF01. The sequence goes on along the minus strand of JAPULF010000314.1, from coordinate 1,525 downwards.
AACGCGCTTGAACTCCTGCGAGAGTCGTATCTCGGCGCCGGCGACATCGCGTCCTGGAACATAGTCAATCGGCTCGGACCGGCCTGGGCTGTTCAGACTTGTGTCTAGAGTGCCGCGAATCGGCCTATTCGAACCACAGATCCGTCCACACTGCGGCCCCGGGTTCGAAACCGGCGCCACTCCACCCCGGGCAGGCGGCCGTGAGTCGGCCGGAAATGACGTCCCTGCCCGATCTTACCCAAGCTCCAATATATCCGTTCGGCCCCGGATTGTGAAGCCCTGCGTTGCACGGAGCGGCATGTCTTCGGTCGCCGGTCGCCGGTCGATTCGGCCGGTATCCCCGGCAACGCGGAGGGGTCTCGTGCCAACGCGTCGGGAATTGGCCGACCGCGATCTGGAACTGACCCCTGAATTCGCGATGATTTACATTTCCGCACCGCGCAAGACCGATGCGGGCAAGCTGCCAAGCCCCACCGATGACAACATCCCCGAGCCCGACAATGACAGCCCGGCCGAGTGGCGGCTGGCTGGGCGGAGGGTATTCCGGGACGCGCACTCAGGCGACCGAATTCCTATGCGTCGGCTCGAGTTGGAAATAGCGCTCAGATCATGAGAGGAAAGGTTGCGTCATGAATTGCCTCCGTCAAACAGTCGCCCGGTATACGGCGCGTCACTATAAATGGCCTGCTACGTTGGCGGTGGTCGCTATCCTCGCTGTAACGCCGGCGGTCGAAGCGCAACTCTATGGCTTTTGGAAAATGCAAAACGGCACGCCCGTCAACGGCGTCACCGTGAACGTCACCGAGGAGGGTGTTAATCCGGATAACGAGAATGTCCGCGTCCACTCCACGGTTCGAAACTTCGTCAACAGCGACGCGACACGGCAGACACGGTTGAAGACGCCGTCTGATTTCACAGGAACGGCCCTGTGAAAAGCCCCCGGGACTGAATGCGCCCAAACACGCAACCTTCGTCTTCCACAAGATTAAGAATTCACCCCAATAAACGAATACTTCTTGCACTCGGTATACGGCGCAATCTTCAGCGTGTGGCCGCCACTTCTGTTCCGATAATGGATGGACTTGTGGGCCGCGTTTTTGAGTAGCTTCTGCGGGCTCTTCGGTTTAGAGTTCCAGCCCATTGGTTTCTGAACAGTGCCGCCCTCGTTCGTTTGGAGGGACGAAACGAGCGAGGATCTGGCGGCCGAGAGGTGAAGCATAAAAACTATGACAATTACGCAACGGAATCACGATCGTCGGACGCGCTTCACGCCGCTCGTTCTGCTCTTCTTTCTCCCGCTTCTGACTGGATGCAATGTTGGGTTTTTCGTCTCCACGTACATAGCCGGCGTTGTGGCGATTGAAACCATTACAATTCCGGCCAGATCGATTCTCGGCACGATCGTCCTGCAAGTCATCAATTCGATCTGATCGCCCGATCCGACCTATCGGCTGATACGCCTTCCGCGGTGGTAGTTTGATCGGGGTGTCCGCGCATGTCGGCGCACCGCGCTATCGCGACGGAT
>JAPULF010000313.1 GCA_027295245.1 Planctomycetota bacterium | reverse complement strand
GGATAAAACCGTGCCACGTTGAATCGAAGCCCGACCGATCCAAACGGAGCGAGCCTGATGGGATCCACCGGGTATTCGGGCTTGCGCGTCACGCGGTCGCCCAGCTTCGGATTCCCGTCGGTGGAGACTTCCAGTCCGCGGAAATTAACACCGGAATAAACGTGCTCCAGCGGCAGCCCCATGTCCGTTCGCCTCGACTTGGCGACCGCTGCATTGGGAACCGCCAACGTCAGCGGATCGCGGGTGCGATTCTGAACCACGAATTCGACGATGACGTCGCCACCGACCGGAATGACCGATCGAGGTACGCGCAGGTCCACGTCGATCAGATTCGACAGGTTCTCCTGGCGCGGAATTTCAAACCCATCGTCGGGTTCCGTCTGCGAAACCGCACAGGACCAAAGCAACATCGCGCACGTTAAGACACTGGTCATCAGACCCTCGCATCCGACCTGTTTGGCCGTACTGCCCGTTCAAGCCGAACCGGCGGACGTTTGCGTCTCCGGATACACCGAGGCGCTCGCCCGGCCCGTACGGGTCGGCGACCAACCCCCGGCAGGTTCGCTTGCTTTCCTACGCTCCGGATCCCGAGAGCACGGTCGGGATCGTCTTGCAAATGATAAGAAAATCGAGCTTCAAAGACCAGTGGTCTATATAAAACAGGTCGAGTTTCATCCACTCTTCGAATCCGATCCGGTGCCGGCCCTTGATCTGCCAAAGGCAGGTGAGACCCGGACGCATGCTCAATCGGCGGCGCTGCCATCGATCGTAGTTCTCGACCTCGTCGGGAATCGGCGGCCGCGGACCCACAATCGACATGTCCCCGAATAGTACGTTGAATAGCTGCGGAAATTCGTCCAGACTCCAACGCCGCAAAACGGCGCCGACGCGCGTCACCCGCGGGTCGTTGACGGCCTTGAACGCCGGTCCATCGTATTCGTTCAGATGCGCAATTTCTGCCAGTTTGGACTCCGCATCCGGCTCCATGGTGCGGAATTTGTACATCCAGAATTCGCGACCGTTCAGACCGCTGCGCCGCTGACGAAACAGAATCGGCCGGCCGCACGTTAACCACACTGCGATTGCGCATCCGATTATTATCGGCGCTGTCACGGTAATTCCGATAATTGCGAACCCCACGTCCAGAAAACGCTTGACGCCGAGCATCTCCGGCGAGTGTTGCGCGGGGGAGTATGCCAACAGCGGAACGCCGTGGAAATTCACGATTTCCGGAATCGAATGGCATATCGAGGACTCGACCGGTACATGGGCAGTGACACCTACTTCTTCACAGAGGGCAACGTACGGGAGCAGATTCGGCAGTTCCTCCAGCGGCGCCGCAAAAATCACCTCATCAACGACGTTCCTATCTAATATCGGACCAAGCTGTCCGATGTCGTCAGTATCGTGATCGTCCGGCGTCGAATCGCGCTCCCAGGGTCCCCGAAGATTCGCGACCAGCGTCGGGCGATCGAACGCCACCGATCGAAGCAGGCGGCGGATGCGCACGGCCTCCCGACCGGTTCCGACGATGACAACGCCGCGGCTCTGCCGCGAACCCATCCAACGTCCCAACAGCGTGCTTATACCTCGGGCCGCCGCCGTGGTGGCAGGCAGCAGGACCACGACCAATGCAATCTGCATCCGAGGATACAGTTCACGTTCGAAAAGAAGCGCAAGGGCCGATATCAGCAAACCGAGCAGGACGCTGGCCGCCACCCCCTTCCGCAAGACCCAACGCCACGATCGCCAGCGCTGATTGTACCAGCCCAGCGTGTTCAATATGACCGGCCAGGCGAACGGAAGAAACACCAACACTTTGGCCTGAACCCGCACGCTGTTGATCTCTCCACCGATCAGCTCCGGCCAATCCGTATCCCTAAGATGGCAACGCGCCATGTCCGCGATCACGTAGGTTCCGAAGATCGTGATCGAGTCAATGGCGATCATGACCAACCGGAACTGCCGCCATGTCTTCGAAAGCGTCATTCGCCGAGTCTTCGTCAATCAGTATTGGCGGACGAGATCCGCCGCCGCGCGAGGTCCATTGCGGATTCCCGATTCGGGCCGAAATGGTGACACATTGTATTCCCCGGATCTGCCCGGAACAACGACTAATACGGATGGGATCACTCCGCAATTGCCTTCGCATGGGCACGACCGACCCAAACCCGCACGTGGCGTCCCCGAACGTAATTGAATCCCTCGATGAATTGCCCGTTCGATTGATCGATCGTCAGCACGTCCCGTAGCGAAACGAGTTTCTGCTCATCCGCGACGAGAATGAAGGACTCGCCCGCGTGGCGTATCCGGCCGTCCAGGACCGTCAACTCTCGACCCTTGCGGTCCAGATAGAAGAACATGGAGGGTTCGGCGAAACCGTCGGCAAGCACGATGTCGTTCTCGCGAGCCGTCGCATTGATGTGGTCGGCAATGCGGCGACTCAACCGCAGCGGCTCCGCCCGGGGCACGGCCCACCAACCGATGACTTGGTAGAACACCACCATCGCCGCGAGCACGATGCCCGCGCGCATGCGCCATGACGGAGCCATCCGCGCCCAGCTGCACATCACGGCTGCCAAAAGCAGCACGGCCCCCGCGGCGCCAAGCGCCAACGCGGACGGCGCCCCCCTAAACCAAATCGCAAAGCACGAAAACGCCGCGCCGGCAAACGCGATGCCGCCCAGCCAAACGTAATAAGTCGTCGGTTCAAATCGAAACTTCAGCGATGGGACGGA
>JAPULF010000312.1 GCA_027295245.1 Planctomycetota bacterium | reverse complement strand
CGACACATTCAACTCGAATCCGGCAATTCCCTCGCAGGCATCCAGACGATTGCATATCGAAACGTATTCTTCGTTCGAATGGCCGGCCACGTTCACGAAGACGGGCGTGCCCAACGCGGCGATGTCGGGCAGTTTTTTTTCAACGAACTCGTCGAGCCCCACGTTCGCCAAGCCGATGGCATTGAGCATTCCCGACGGCGTCTCGACGATGCGCTGAGGTTCGTTGCCCAAACGCGGCTTGACCGTCACGCTCTTGGTCGTAAACCCGCCGAGCCGGCCCAGATCCATGAACGGTGCATATTCCCGACCGTAGCCGCAGGCGCCCGACGCGGTCAGGACGGGGTTTTTGAGGCGGACCTTTCCGATCTGCACCGATAAATCCGGTCGCGGTTTTTCAACTGACTCGGGTTGCGCCACCACCGCCTGCCTCCGGCGGCACGATCGGGCAAGGCGGAATCCCTGTCAAGCGCCCGGCCGGTTGCCCGGTTTCGTGATATACTCCCGCACCCACACTCGCCCTGAGAGGTCCTCAAAATGTCGCACCGAACGATGGAGGCGCACTACCGGCCCAACTGGGAGCTGACCCAGGCCCACGGGCTGAATGCCTACAATTGTGGATATGCGGAAACGCCGGGCGTCGGCACATTTGACGAGCACCAACAGGCGTTGGTTTGGCGGCTTCTCGGCGACGTTGACATCCGCCCGGACAGCACCGTTCTCGACGTCGGTTGCGGAATCGGCGGTCCGATCGGTTGGATGGCGGAACGATATCGTCTGCGGAGGGCGATCGGCCTGGAATACTGCCAGTCGAGCGCGCAGGCCGCGGAAGAGCGATACCGCCATCAAGAGCACCGCCCGTCATTCTTGCAGGGTGACGCCCATTGCCTTCCTTTGGCCGACGCGTCGGCGGACGTGATCTTCAACCTGGAATCGGCCCTCCACTACGCCAACAAGCAGGCGTTCCTTTCCGAGTGCAGGCGGGTGCTCCGACCCGGAGGAACGCTCTGCCTGGGCGACATCACTACGAGGACCAAGGTGATGTTCGCGCCCATTCAGTGGCTGAATCTCCTGCCGGTACAGTTCAACTGCAACATCCATCTCTGGTCGGACGAGGACTATCTCGAAGCGTTCGAAGCCAACGGGTTGCAGGTGCTGCGCCACGAAGAGGCGTCGCGTTCGGTGGCCCACGCCTTGCTCGACGGATTGCGCGAGATGGCTCGGATCAGTTGGCTCTCATCGAGCGGTTTTCGCCGACGGCGCCTGTTGCTGGCCATCCTGCAACACCGTTTTCAAGCGGCCGAACTGACGTATGACCTGTTCGCCGTTCGGAAGAGTTGATCCATCAGAATCCGACTAGTCAGATGCAGCACGCAGCTTGCGGTCTCGTTCTTCCGGATCTTCGACTTCCCAGGGTCGGCGCAGAGTTGATTCGGTCGGTTTGACCGGGATCGGCCGCCACGACCAGGGTCGCGAGCCCGGCGTGACGAGGCTGACGCGCGTCTCACCGCCGCGGGTGAGTATGTCGATCTTCCCGGTACGCACGTTGACACGGGCGATCGTGTACTGGAGGCCGACGTATTCGAACGCCTCTACTCGCTCGTCCTGGGGCGGATCGGCGGCATGCCCGGGGTCAGCGGCGAACCATGCCCCCAGTCCGAAAACGACCGCTGCCACAACCGCTGCGTTTCTTCTGAATCGCGTGTCCATGGGAACCTCCGCCAAAAGTGACTCGATCCTGTCCGATGCCGGCGAAGACGACCCGCCCGTTCGTGAAGTCCGGACTCTTCGCCGGGTCCGTTCAATAATACCCGCGAATCCTCGCCGGGATTCAGTGGGCCGAGGGCATGGGGTGACTTGTTCCGAGCAACGCTGTTGAACCCCCTGTCTACAGCTAAGCCGTTGGGGGCTCGTGGCCGATTCTCCATGGTACGGAACTGGTGGCGCAAATGGAGTCGGCTCGTCCGAAAATATTCGAAGTCCTGCGAGAGGCGGATTCCGACGCCGCGGATCGGGCGTTCGTGGAAGGGATGCCGGAACTCGATTCGGACGATCAGGCCGAATGTGTGAAGGCTCTGTTGGAGCGAGGGCGGGACGCCGGCCTCAATGCCATTCCGGTTCTGTTTGACCGCGTGGACGACCGTTCGCAATCGCGAATCATCTTGGGCGCATCACGGCTGTTCTCTTCTCTGCGGTCCGCGATTCGTAGCGGCAAGATTCAGACTCGGTCCAACGCCCTGCGCATCGTCAGCAAGAGCGGGAACGTGCGTCTGGCCTATATCGCAGCCCACGCCCTGCGGGACGCGTCACCCCAGATTCGGACTGAAGCGGGTTCGGTGCTCCTGGCCATGACGGAGGCGTATCGCCGGCGTCACGCCGACACCACCGCCGAGCTCTGCGAGTCGTCCGAGGCATTCAGCGACTGCGCCCACCCCATCGCCCGGACCCTCGACATACTCCGCGAAGAACGGGAATTCCTGTACACCGCATTGAAGGAGGGGCTCGACGGATTCGAGAGCCATCATCGCCTGGAGGTCGTCAAGGCCGCCATGTACCTGGCGGACGGGTTGGAGAATGCGCTCTTCCAGCACATGTCGCATCGGCGCGGGAAACTCACGCATGCCATGCTCGAGGTATTCTCGAAGGCGACCGGGCCCCATTTCGCACAGTTCGCTTATGTGGCCATGAAGTATAAGGACATGCGGGGGCGCATCATCGCGATGCTCTCAACCTGCCGGGATTCCGCCTTGTTCGCCGAGATGATCCGCTACGGATGGATGGGCCGCGATCCCGAGATCCGCCGGGCACTCCACGGCATGCGTTCGCTGGCATGGTTTTCCGATCAAATCGAGGCCGTGTTTTCGCTGCCGGCAGAGGTCGCGGCGAAATTGCCTGCCTGGCTTCTCCCGCTCGGGCTGCCCGCCGACGAAAAGGTCTCGATTCTCAACCACCTGTTCATGCTCGAGGACGAGGACGCGCATCGAGCGGCCGCTTGGGCGCTCGGGACCATCAAGTCCGCGTCGAGCACGCGGGCCCTCAACATGATGCTCGAGAGCGACAATCCCGAAATACAGCGAATCGCCAAGTTCGAACTCGCCAACCGGAAGCGGAATCTGGCGCACCACGGCGACGCCCCCGCGGGACGTCCCGAGGAATGGCGGGAGCTGTTGCGGCTGGCGCGGCTGTCCGAGGAATTCGACGACTTCTTGGAGAACTTCGAAAGAATCGAGCCCACAATCGCCCGCGACGCCGGATTTCACGCCGTCTCGCACATCCCCGGTTTCTCGACCCATGCACGCGTCAACCTGTTGGGTCGAAAGTCGACAGACCGGCTCCGGGCACTGCGGCTGGTGCTGCTCTTGCACGTCTCGGAACACTTTCGAAACGAAATCTTCGGTCTCACACGGGACGCCGACGTCGAGGTTCGATCGGCGGCAATGACCGCTATCGGCAGAGTCGGCGATCCGGCCGGTCGCCGAATCCTTGAACGAGCACTCCATGACGACGCCCCACCAGTCGTCGCTGCCGCCATTTTCGGTCTGGATCAGATGCGCGCCGAGGGCCGCGAGGAA
>JAPULF010000311.1 GCA_027295245.1 Planctomycetota bacterium | reverse complement strand
GGCCGTCATACAGACCATCCTTGTTTGTTTGTACATCTTCTTGCCGACTGTGGATCCGCAAGACGCCCCAAACGGGGCGGGTGATCCGGGATCGGAGGGGAAAAAAGAGGCCGCTCAGATGCCTCCTGCCTCCATGGAGGATTCACCTTCGTTTTCGGATCATGCCCGATTGACGATGCGACTCACGGGCCTCGAGCGTCGGGCACCCGAGATGGCGAGCGTCGATGTGGTGGGGCTCTCGGACGAGGACCGGCAGGTTTGGATGCTTCGGCTGGCGCGTCCGGGAGATCGAGACCCGGATGAGCGCCCCGCGATTCTGGTTGTGGCCGGGCTGGGGGCGACCCGAGTCGGGTCAACCGAGATCGTTTTGACGATCGCCGAGAGGCTGGTCGCGGAGGCCGGCAAGGTCGCGACGAGCCGCGATGCGAATGGGGACGAAACGGAGGCCGCCGAATCTGAAGTGGGGCTCGGCGACTTTCTCACTGGCCATACGCTCTACATGATTCCGCGCGTCAACGTGGACGGTGCGGAGTGGTTTCTTCAGTCGATCGTGGGATCGAGTGAGTTGAACGGCACGCCGATCGATGACGATCGTGACGGAATCGCCGACGACGACCCTCCCGAAGACCTGAACGGCGACGGGATCATTACGCTGATGCGGGTGCGGGATCCGGAGGCCACGCATATTGAGGATCCCGACGAGCCTCGCCTGATGCGGGAAGCCGATCGCGCCAATAATGAACGGCCCGTGTTCAAGATCTACTCCGAGGGGATCGATAACGACGGCGACGGTGAATACAACGAAGACGGGCTGGGCGGCGTCGACCCGAATCGAAACTTTCCGCATGCCTACCCGGAGCTTGGGCCCGGCGCAGGGGCGCACCAGTTGAGCGCGCCGGAAGCGCGGGGTCTGGCCGATTTCGTCCTGGGGCGTCCGAATATCGCCGCCGTTGTCGTCTATGGCCGGCACGACAATCTGATCGAAGTTCCCGAGGACAAGGCACGTGACGTGTCCGGTCGTGGATACCGTCACCTTCATCCGGACGACTCGGCGATCTACAAGCATCTGTCGGAAGGCTACTCCGAGATTACGGGGCTGAAAGGGAGTCCCAAGACGGATGACGCAGGTTCGTTTCACGGGTGGACGTATAACCAGCGCGGGTTGCCGACCTTTGCAACCACGGCGTGGTGGATCCCGGAGGAAGAGAAGGAAGATAGCGAGGCCGAAGTCGAATCGGCGACATCGCAGCCGGATTCGCGACCTGCCAGTCGGCCGGCCGAGTCTCCGGACGATGGGGCTACTTCACAGCCCACTACGGACGAGGCCGCCACGTCTCAGCCGGCTTCGACGCAACCTGCCGGCCTGAAGAACGGCAAGCCCAAGAAGGGTGACAAGAAAGACCCGCTCAAGGTCGATCGGAAATGGTTGAAGTATTCGGACGAGCAGCGAGGGGGATCGGGCTTTGTCTCGTGGTCGGCGTTCGAGCATCCTCAACTCGGTCCGGTGGAGATCGGCGGATTCGTTCCGGGGTTTCGGGAGAATCCGCCAATCGAGTCGATCCCGGAGATCGCGGAGAAGCAGAGCGCGTTCCTGGTTGATCTGTTCGGGCGTCTTCCCAGTCCACGGGTGGCGGACACGACGGTGACCCGGCGCGCGGCTTCGGTCTGGGAGATCGAGTTTGCATTGACCAACGACGGCTATTTCCCGACGGCGCTGGCGATGGCGAGGGCCGCCCGGGCGTCTTACCCGTTCGTATTGCGGCTGGACTTGCCGGCCGAGGACATTCTGGGCGGCCGGCTTGTTCACAAGATTCCGTCCATCAGCGGGCTGGGCGGGGTCGAAAGCGTGCGTTGGCTCATTCGCGGCGAGCCGGGGCAAGAGATCGGCGTGACCTGCTATCACAAGCGGTTCGGCACGATCGAGCACTCGATTCGATTGGAAGATTCGAATCGGGCGGGGGAAGAAGAATGAGACAGTCTTCAATTACATTGTCGGTGGGAACGGCGGCCCTGCTGTTTGCGACTTCGCTCGCTTGGGGACAGGCCGATCATCGCAGCCGGGTGGCGCTGACGTTTGATCATCTCTACAATTACGAGGAGATCTCGGAGGCCCTGCACGGCCTTGCGAATGCCTACCCGGAACTGCTGAGACTTCAATCGATCGGCAACAGCTTCGAAGGCCGAGACATGTGGTTGATGACCATCAACAACCCCAAGACCGGTGCCGATACCGAGAAGCCCGCGATGTATATCGACGGGAATATACACGGCAATGAAGTTCAGGCCGCTGAAGTGCCGCTCTACACGATCTGGTATCTGTGCAAGAGCTACGGGCACGTGGAAGCGTTGACCGAGCTGCTTGACGAATGCGCGTTCTATATCCTGCCGATGGTGAATCCGGACGGCCGGGCGCATTGGTTCGACAAGCCGAACACCTCGAGCAGCTCGCGCAGCGGCACGAAGCCGACCGACAACGACAACGACGGACTGTTCGATGAAGACGGCTACGACGATCTCGACGGAGACGGCGAGATCCTGGAAATGCGTCGCCGCACGCCGAACGGTCGGTGGAAGGATTCGCCGGTCGACCCCAGGTTGATGGTGCGCTGCAAGCCCGGCGAAGAGGGGCAGTACGATCGCCTGGGCCGCGAGGGGATCGACAACGACGGCGACGGGAGGATCAACGAGGACGGGACCGGCGGTTATGACATGAACCGCAACTGGCCGGCCGATTGGCAGCCGAGCTATATCCAGTTCGGGGCGGGTGATTATCCGTTTTGCTATCCGGAGACCCGATGCATCGGCGAGTTCATCAAGGCCCATCCGAACATCGCGGGCGTTCAGGCATATCACAACGCGGGCGGAATGATCCTTCGCGGGCCGGGGGCCAAGTATGTCGGCGAATATCCGCGCGGCGACCTGGCGGTGTACAACCACCTCGGGTCGGAAGGCGAGAAGATGCTGCCGTTCTACCGGTACATGATTATCTGGAAGGACTTGTACACGGTACACGGCGGGTTCGTGAACTGGACATACGAGCACCTGGGCATTTTCAGTTTCACGAACGAGCTTTGGACCGGAGACAAGATGTTTTACCGTAAGTCCAAGGAGGGGTTCTTCGGCCGGCAGGAGGACATGCTTACGTATAACGATTTTCTGCTTTTCGGGCAGATCTTTCGCCCGTGGAAGCCTTTCCAACATCCGGTCTATGGAGAGATCGAGCTGGGCGGCTGGGTCAAGCAGAGTTCGCGGGTTCCGCCCGGCTTCATGCTTCCGGAGGTTTGTCACCGCAACGCGGCTTTTACGATCTTTCATGCCGGGGCGATGCCCAAGCTCGAAATCACGGACGCGACGGTCGAGAACAAGGGCGGCGATGTCTTCGAGATCACGGTCGAGGTCAAGAACCTGCGTATCCTTCCGACGGTTTCGGCGATTGCGGCTCGAGAGGGCATCGGCGCCCGGGACGTCATCGAAATCACGTCGGTTGAAGAAGGTCAAATCGAAGTGCTGGCCGGCGGGACGCTGAACGATCGGTTCCTCGCTCCGTTGGTATTCGTCGAGCATCAGCCGCATCGGCTGTGGAACGGCCGTGGCATTCCGGGCGAGCGAACGAGGCTGTTTCGTTGGCTAGTCAAGGGGCAGGGGTCGGTCGAAGTGAATTACTCTTCGGCGAAGGCTGTAGACGTCTCGCAAACGATCGAACTGAAGTGAGTGTGGCAACCGCTTTACTTCCCGCCCCGTCGAGTCAATACATCAGGGCATAGAGAACGATGTTCACCGCGATTCTGCGGGCATC
>JAPULF010000310.1 GCA_027295245.1 Planctomycetota bacterium | reverse complement strand
CCTCAGTTGATCCCGTATGAGGTCGACCTGCCGCTGCCGGGCCTGGAGGGTGTCACCGTCCAACGTCCATTCGAGCGTGACCTGAAACGCCAATCGAATCTTATCTCCGGGTCTCTTGTCGTCGTTGCCCTGCCCCATCGCCATGGCCATGATTCGGGCCTGCATACCGGCCTTGTCCTCGGAAGACGCATGGTCCAGCGACGGCCCGAATCTGTGTGCGGGTCGAGGCTCTTCAATATCTGCGAGCCTCTTCTTCAGAACGCCTCGACACGAATCGAGTTTGCCTAGTGCCGACTTGTAAGTCTTGCCGCTTGCATAGACGCGCCATCGCACCTGCGCAGTATCGGGATCGAATGATCGACGACCGCTTCCATCCACCGAGACCGTCGGACCGGACGCAGGTGGAAAGAAGCTCGTGCCCACGAGCCAAACGAGCGAATATGCGAATGAACCGGCCATCTGCGTCTCCAAGTTCGAACGCGCAAAAGAAGTAGCAATTCAAAGCATCCAGTCGTTACCATCTAATCGTCGCAGGTGGGATCAGTCAACGCCGGGGGTCGATTTCAAGCACAAATCATCTCGAAAAGGTGTTCAGGATTCCGATCGTAGGTCTCCTGCGGCGACGCTCAGACGTCTTGAGAGCAAACGGGCGGGCAACGTGGCCGGACCGCGAATTCATCATGCAAAACTGGAAGGATCGATTTGGTCGAGTCCCTGGATCTCCCAATCCAGAGTGAGCCCGCCGCGCCGGGGCTTTCCGGGCGATTTTTTCCTGGCCGCCGCCTTTTGAATCCGCGCGAGCTCTTCAGGCGATGGTTCGGCCGGCGGAGGGCGCATCGAAAGCGATATTCGTTTGGCGTCCTTGTCCACGCCGAGCACGCGGACCTCGATTTCCTGCCCGGGCTTGACCTTGTCGGTCACGGCCTTCACGCGCTCATTGGCAAGTTCGGAGATGTGAAGGAGTCCGTCGATCCCATCTTCCAATTCGACGAATGCTCCGAATTCCGTCGTGCGAACGACTTTGCCGTTCACTTTGGAGTCTACCGTGTACTTGGTCTCCGCATCGGCCCAGGGGTCCTCGCCGAGTTGCTTCAGGCTGAGCGAGATTCGCTTCTTGGTGCCATCTACGCTGGCCACGCCCACCTCGATCACGTCGCCTTCCTTGACGAGTTCGGAAGGATGGCGTATTCGCCGGGTCCAGCTCATTTCGCTGATCGGAAGGAGACCGTCGATACCCGGTTCCAACTCGACAAACGCCCCGAAATTCGCGAGTCGGACGACACGGGCCTTGAGCGTCGACCCGACGGTGTACTTCTCCTCGACGTTTTGCCATGGACTTTCGGTAACCTGTTTCAGGCCGAGTGAGATCTTCTTGTCCTCGGCGGAGAGCTTGAGCACCCGGACGTCGATCTCATCACCGACTTTCAAGAGGTCGTCCGGCTTTGCAATGCGGCCCCAACTCATGTCGCTGATGTGCAAGAGTCCGTCGATTCCGCCGATGTCCACGAAGGCGCCGTAGTCCGTCAGGCTGCGGACCCTTCCGTGCTTGATCTGGCCGACCTCCAACTGGGCGAAGAGGTCTTTCTTCCGCGCCGCCTGTTCGCGAATCAGATACTTGCGACGAGAAACGACCACGTCGCCGGCTTCGCGGTCGAACTTGGTCACTTCCGCGCGAACGGTTTGTCCGATCAACTCCGAAATGTCCTTCAAGAAGTGTATGTCGACCTGGCTGGCGGGGATGAACGCGCGGATACCGTCGATGTCCATGTCCAATCCGCCTTTGTTCATCCCGGTGATCGAGCCTTCGACTTCGACGCCGACTTTCATGTCGCGCATGAGCGCCGCGTGCCGGGCCTTCTTTCGCGAAACGGTCACCAGGCCGGTACGCTTGTCTTCGCCGACCACGAAAACCTCGATCTCGTCGCCGACCAAGCACGTTTCCTCTTTTTGAATGTCGCTCAGCGGCATCGAACCGAGGGCCTTGGCCCCGAAGTCGATCAACACGTCTTCGCTGCCGATGTTGGCGATTCGCCCCATGACGATCGCGCCCTCCGTGAAGTCATCCCGAACGTCTTGATTGTCCGAGGATGCGGAAAGCTGCGCCGCGCTGAAGTCTTTCATGACCTCGTCAACGGCCGCGTCCAGATCCTCGGCTTCGGCGGCCGCGAGGGCGGAAGCCACTTCGGTATTCGAGAATTTTGCGCGATGCCCGGACGAATCGATGGGCTCAGCGGTGGGCGCGTCCGATGCTGGCCCGGAGCCGCGCCCCGATTCCACCGCGGGCGATTCGGCCGATGTGGAAGAATCCTCGGCCGGCCGATCTTCGGGCGGCTGAGAGAGCTCGGGCTCGGGAGTCTTTTGGGGTGCATCCGACGACGAATCCATCACGTGGGTTTCCTTCGCGAAAGCGCGGGTTTCGAGTCGCACGAGGCCGCCAAGGCCACGAACGATCCTGCCGCGCGAAGAATCGGGGAGTTCGAGTTTTCGCGGGGAACTTTACTCGAGCATTTCAACGAATGTATCACCGTCGCGCACCAAGGACACTTCAGCCTACAAACTACACGATTGAACCTGAAAGGTCCACCATGACCGTTCGCAGGCTCAAGAACACCGCCACACGGTAAGATTAACGCGCGTTTCTCGCTCACGATCGGATCCCTGCAACGATCATGGATTCGGATCGACTGCACGTCGAGGATCAAGACGCCCGGCCCCGGCCTCGGGATCATGCCGAGCGCCGTCCGACGGCCGCGCGGACGGGATTATCGGCCTTCAAGCCGACAAAATAAAGGCTTGTTTTCCATGGGAGAGCTAGATGCGGTGGGCCGGCCGGTCGTCGGATGGATAGGACTCGATATCGACGGAAGCGGCGGGAGATCGGTCCGAAGCGTTTGCAAGAGTGCCGTCCAGCCTGCGACGAGCCAAATGGTATTCGTCGAGATGCCGGACGTCGGTGGCGATGCACCGTTGGAACCAAACGCGGGCGGCGTCGGGTCCCTCTTCGCAGAGCACCTTCTCGCCGATGTAGTAGCTCGCCTCGCAATGCCGCAAAGCCGAGGCCGCTTCCGCAATCAGGTACTCGCGGCTGAACTTTCCGGCATAGTAGCCGACAAGAAGGGCCGGCCAGGCACGCCCCGGCTGTTCGCTCCGGTTCTGAATGTCTTCCGCAAGGGCCGAAAAGGCGTCCTGGATTATCCGGTCAGCCGCTTCCGCATGACCTTCGGATCGAAGGACCTGCCAGAGCAACAGGCTTGCATACGCGTTGCCGGGTGAACGCTCGAGTGCCGACTCAAAGTCGATCCGTGCCCGTGAACTCTGCCGATTTAACAGGTGGATGACGCCCTTGCACCGGTAGGCATAGTGGATAATGTTCTCGGAACCCTGTTCGATACTGAGATTCAG
>JAPULF010000031.1 GCA_027295245.1 Planctomycetota bacterium | reverse complement strand
AGATGTCTCTAGGTCGAGGTTGAGCCCCTCGACGACAAGCCGGGGAATCCGGACGATGCCTGAGAACAGCGGCCCAAGCGCAATCTGGATCTCGACGCGCTTCGCCCTGGCCATCTCTTTCTTGCTGGCCCATGGCGCGTTCTCGATCCAGACGTCGGTGACAATCAGGACTGGCTCCGGCCCGACGTTGAAGGCAAAAGATCCGTCCACACGGATCTCGCGGTGAATAGTTCCCTCGATCGCCTGCCGCATTGCCCAGCGATAGAAATCGTCTCCCGCCGTCGCCAGGAAGACCACGGCGGCCGAGGCCGCCAACAGAAAGGCTCCAAGGCCCCATAGGGCGATAAACTTCGTACGGCGCATGAATGCGGCCAAGGTTTCGGATCTCCCCGAGTTCGGCAGCGATTGGCGCGGCCACCTTCCGACAGAAGGTCTTTCTCCGCGTACTATGTTTCGGCAAATGCCCTGTATCAAGGCGTATTCCGTCCCGGCCGCCTCGACGGCCTCCCGGACGCCGCCGACGTTGTAGGCCGACAGATTGTCATGATTACCTTATCGCCAGGTTTGAGGGTAGCCACCAACACCTGTTCGATATACGCCACTTACTTCCAGTACTTCACCGGCAAGGAAATTCTCCATCACGCACTACGCCACAAGAGTTCGGGGCTCGGCCACTGGCGCCGACAAGCTGCAGACGTTGCAGCCGCACAGCTGGATCTCGCCGGCGCCGCGATCTCGCGCCCCTAATGATGGGCGTTTGCGAATCCATCGTGCCCACCAGACACAGTGGCTGCTTCTCGAAGAAGGGCAAGAACGCCGCTCGGGGCTCAAATGGTTGGGAAACAATTTGCGCCGAATTCTGGAAGCGATCCGGGCGGCCACCAACGCCCTGTCAGCTTTCCTTCCGGCTTCTTGAGGGACAACTATTTTGACGCACTCGGCACGATGCTGCGTCGAACAGCGAATGCGGTTCGTATTCTCGCCCGGTGGCAAAGTCCAGGCGCTGTCGGCGTTGGCCGTCGGGTCGGAGTAGAATCGTATTTCCGATATGGTTGGCGGCGGATGGGCCTGATGGCCGTGTGTGGTATCGTCACGTCCTCATCTTTGTCTTTGTATCTGGGGGGAGACGCGTGAAGCTAACGCCGGAAGCACCACGCTATGGCAGTGGTCGGGCAATGACCTGCATCTTGTCTCCGATTGTGCGACACGCCGCCGTTTGTCTGGGGCTGAGTGCTCTCGTCGTGGCAATCCCCGTGGCAGCCGGCCATGCCGGCCAAAGGCTCTACGACATGAGCCAAATGTTCAATCGACCACACCCGTTCGAGTCGGTGCCCTATGCGCAGAACTCGTCGCAGCCGTTGCCAGCCACCGACCCAAACAGGGTTGCCGTCGACGAGCGATCGCGATTCGGCAGGGGAGCGATGGCGAGCGGCATCGAGACCGCGGTCCAGCGGCGCGACTCACTGGGCTCGCCGAGGTCCTTCGAGGACCCAGAGCTTGCCGCGGCGCCGCCGAACGTCCATCTCGCGATCTCGGGTCACGTCCATCGCGCCCTGCTGCTCATCGATGACGGCGACGACGACGGCAGCGATCAGGACAAGAATTTCTTCAATGTGGATTCGAACAACTCGGCGACGCGCCTGAGATTCCTGGCCCGTGGCCAACTCGACGAGCGCCGGGCGATCGGATCGAACATCGTTCTGCAGTTCCAGTCGAACGCGACCGGCGACATCAGCCAGCGTGATTCCTCGTCGACCGAGGATTTCGTGGGGACGCGCAACCTCGAAGTATGGTTTTCACACATCGGGTACGGCAAGGTTTGGATGGGCAAGGGGCATACGGCCTCGGACGGCGCGACCGAACGGGACCTGTCGGGCACCGGCGTTGCCGCATATTCCGGGGTCGGCGATATCGCCGCCGGAATCGAGTTTCGCGCGCCGGGCGGCAAGCTATCGGGAAATAAGATTGGCAGCGTTTTCAACAATCTCGACGGTCTCGGCCGCGACAACCGGCTTCGTTACGATACCCCGACCTTCCGCGGCGCCAATTTCGCCGTTAGTCTGGTCGACGGGGGCGACTGGGATGCCGCACTGATCTACAGTCAAAAGCTCCCGAAACGGGGCCTCGCAATTGTCGCGGCCGCGCATTACGCCGGCGCGACGTCGGCGCGAGGCTTCGATCAGGTCGGTGGATCGCTTTCCATCCTCGAGGAGTCCAGCGGGCTGAACCTGACGGGCGCTCTCGGCCTTCGCGACCAAAGTGATGGACCCGAGCGAACGTTCGCCTACGTCAAAGTCGGCTGGCAAGCCGATTTCTTCAGATTTGGCCGATCCGTCATGTCAGTCGACATCTTCACCACTCAGGATGCGATTGCCGACGGAGACGATGGTCTGTCGGCGGGATATTTCATCGTTCAGAGGTTTCGCGAGACCGGAACCGAACTCTACGGCGGCGTTCGCTGGTATGGCTATGAAAGCACCATCGAATTTCAGGACATCGTGGCAACTACGGCCGGCGTGCGACAAAAATTTTGATGACGGCAAGCGCAGCGGAGAATGAACAAATGAACCATCGGATCGTCTTCATCGCAGCGGCTTTAGTGGTCATCGGCTGCGCCGATGGCGAGGATCTGGAATACGGGCCGATCGGGGATTCTCCGCCGGGACCGGGCATCGTCACTGGCAATCAAGGTGCGATAATCCTTGAGTTCGACCCGGCGAAGAAAACACATTCGGTGAAGCAGGCCGACCGATAGCGAGTTTCGGGCTCACGATTGGATCGCGCACCTCTCGGACCCCGCATCTTTCGTAATCGCTGGTTGTCGGTTGGTTTTCGATTAGCCGCCGGGGTTCTGAGATTGCCCTTTCGACGACGCGTCCGCTAAGGCATATTCGAGACAGGATGATTCTCGCTCGCCCCATTGGCGCATGCTTGCTCGTTTGGTTGGGACTGGTCTCGTGCGCCAAGGCGGACTGGATGAACTTGACGGGCGCGGAGACGGCGCCCAACATCGCCGAGATCACGATCCTCGACGGCAAGGTGCGGATCGCGCTCGAGATCTATATCGGCAATCTCGACTTTTTCGAGGCGCTGCTGCCCGATGAATGGCTGAAGAAAGACGTCGCCGCCCGCCCGCCATTGCCTGAAAGGCTCAAACGCTTTTCCGCCGAAACCATTCAAGTCGTTACGGATAACGGCACCAAGCTGCAAGCCGATCTCAAACTGCTTGAACCGCGGCTTCGCAAAGATCGTGCGTCGCCTTTCGCCGGCATGATCAACCCGATGACCCGACAACGCGTGCCGGAGGCGCCTTCCGACAAGCGCGTCCTCTATGTCGAACTCGAGTATCCGTTTGAGGGAGAGCCG
>JAPULF010000309.1 GCA_027295245.1 Planctomycetota bacterium | reverse complement strand
GTCTCGATTGCAACCCCCCGGGATCATTATTTTTCGAAAGATCGGAGGCTTCGACTGGTCGGTCTTTCGTCCTGGGATCGGTTGTGCGATGCCATTTTATAGGACGTTCGTGCGGCGCGACCCAACGGAAATCTCATCAGGTTAAGACCTTGCGCGATGGCTGAATCGGATCGCCTATCGAAGATTGCCCAGGTCCGGCCGGATCAGAAGTTTTTGAACCAGAAGGTAGTTTACCCCGTGATATTCGGTGACTTCACCGCTGATGATGAACACGATCGGCGTGGTCCCTCCGGAGGATTGGATTTCCATGTCCTCCAAGAGGCGGTTGGGCAGTAGCCGTATGGGTGATTCGGGCGTGCCGAGTCCTCGGCTCTCGAATGCAAAGACAAAATAATCGGCGTCGCGCGCCAGTCGGCCCGTTCGATTGACGAGTCGATAGCCGTCGGGAAGAAGCCTGTTGGTGGCGGGGACGATCGCGTTCTTGGGCAACGCTTCGGGTGCCAGTCGCGATCTTGCTCGGCCGGGCCGAACGGGGGAGATCACCGGACGACCGCCTCCGCGCTTTGACTTCAGCAACTCACTGAGAACGTCGGAGGCGGAGGGTTCGCGCGGGGGGGGCGGGTCCTGGTCCAGGCGTTTCCCGGCATCGGCGGTGTCTTCGGCCTGGGCTGAACGGGTGGTGGCTTTGGACGGATCATTGTCGGGCGGGTTATCGGTTTTCGACTGGGCCGGCAGGAGCGCCGGCAAAACCGACGCCGCGGCGCACCACGCACACAGCCAGATGATCGTTCCCAATCTTGACGTAGCGATCGTTTTCATGCTTTATCTCCAGGCATCGCTTACGGTGTGATGTCGCCTTGTGTTGACCGCCGTGATCGACGGTACGGGGCCTTCCGGTTGCTATCGGCCGATTTGCTCGGCCAACTCCTTCGG
The DNA here is from genome assembly GCA_027295245.1 of Planctomycetota bacterium. Lineage (GTDB taxonomy): Bacteria > Planctomycetota > Phycisphaerae > UBA1845 > UTPLA1 > JAPULF01. The sequence continues at coordinate 2,907 of JAPULF010000309.1, read as the reverse complement.
GTCGCTTGTTGGGGCCTTGCAGGTGAAGTTTTTGCACACATACGCCGCGGGTTTTCCGTCCAAGGGCTTTTTCCCGGCCAATAGCGGGATTTTCTTCTCGAGTGCGTTCGCCTCGGGTGCCCCCAGTGTCAGGGCGGCGAAGACCTGGTTCGGCATATAGGTCCGCCAAGCGGCATCGATCAGGGCCTTCAGTCGGGGGTCGTTTGCATCGGACGCGACGAACGCGACTTCCTTGGGCCTGCGATGGTAAAAGTCGATCGCCGACAACATGCGCTCCGACCGGAACGGGTTTTGAACGAGTTGCCGACTGAAGGTCCGCATCAGCTTCTCGGCATCCTGTTCCAGGTCCTTGCGATCGAGCAAGATCGACAATCGGAGAAGGTTCATGAGGTGTACGGAATTGCCGGAGGGGACGGCCGAATCGGTGGCCTCCTTCGCCCTGGCCAGCACGGGCTCGGCCCTGTCGTCCGTGAAAAAGAAACCACCGTGCTGGGCGTCGCGGAAGTGCTGCTGGACCACGTCGTTCAGCTTCAGGGCTTGATCGAGCCACCGGACCTGGAAGGTGGCTTCGTACAGGTTCAGCAGGCCCTCGATCATGAATGCGTAGTCGTCCAAGTAGCCCGGCGTGTGGGTTTTTCCCTTGCGATAGGTGCGTTGCAGTTGTCCGTTGACGACCATCCGGGTCAGGATGAAATCGGCGGCTTTGGCGGCCGCCTCGGCGTATTTCGGTTGTTCCAGGATTCGCGATCCGCGGGCCATGCTCGCGATCATCAGTCCGTTCCAGGACGCGAGAATCTTGTCATCGAGATGTGGCTTGATGCGGCGTTCTCGCACCTCGAACAGTTTTTTGCGGGAGGCGGCGAGTCGGGTTTCGACTTCGTCGACGGACAGTTTTTGCAGCCTGGCGACGATTTCGACGGTTCGCGGCACGTTGAGGATGTTGTGCCCCTCCCAGTTGCCGGCGTGGCTTACGTCGTAGTACTCGCAGAAAAGCGGAGCCTCGTCGCCCAGAATCCGCTCGACTTCGTCGCGCGACCAGACGTAGAACTTGCCCTCCTCGCCTTCGCTGTCGGCGTCGCGCGTCGAGTAGAAACCGCCCTCTTGGCTTTGCAAATCCTCGATCACGTAGTCGAATATCTCTGCGGCGACCCTTGAATACAGGGGTTTTCGGGTCATCCGAAATCCGTCGAGATATATCCCGGAGACCAGGGCCTGGTCATACAGCATCTTCTCGAAGTGGGGGGCGAGCCATCTTACATCCGTCGAATAGCGGGCGATGCCGCCGCCGAGATGGTCATAGATGCCGCCGTGGGCCATTTTTTCGAGCGTCAATTCCACCAAATCAAGCAGCTCGCCCTGGGGCAGGCGCACGGACGATCCGGGCGTGATCATGGTGTGGTGGTGCGCCCGCAACATGATGTCCATCGCCATTGAAGGAGGGAACTTGTTGGTGCCACCGCCGGACATGCCGCCGCGCACGGGATCGAAGGCCTTTGCAATACGCTTTGCGGCGTCGATCACGACGGTGTGCGGCACCATGTTCGACCCCGGGGCCACGACGAGGTGCCTGCGGATCGTTGCGGTCAGTTTATTGGCGTCCTGATCGAGCTTACCGCGTTCGTCCTTCCATGCCTCGGCGAAGGATATGAGCAATCTCTTGAATCCGGGTCGGCCGTAACGATCCTCCGGGGGAAAGTAGGTGCCGGCGAAGAAGGGCTTCTGGTCGGGTGTCAGCCAGACGGACATCGGCCATCCGCCCGAGCCGCTAATCGCCTGGGTGGCGGTCATGTAGATGTCGTCGAGATCGGGTCGTTCCTCGCGGTCGACCTTGATGCAGACGTAGTGCTGGTTCATGAGGGCGGCGACTTCTTCGTTTTCGAAGCTCTCGCGCTCCATGACGTGGCACCAGTGACAGGCAGAGTATCCGATCGATAGAAAGATCGGCTTATCCTCGCTTTTTGCCTTTTCGAGGGCCTCCGGTCCCCACTCGTACCAATCGACCGGGTTGTGGGCGTGTTGAAGGAGGTAAGGGCTGGTGGCCTTGATCAGGCGGTTGGTGTGTTTGTGTTCCGTGGCCGTGGTCATTTCGTGATCCCCTCCGGCCGGGGACTGGTCGGCCCCGGCGTCCTGCGTTGCGTTCTCGGCGTTACAGGCTTGGCTCGTTAATGCCAGCATCGAAACGCACGCCAAGGCTGTGTGTCGCCAGATTGTTTTTTGCATCGGTCTCGACTTTCTGGGAACTGCGCGATCTTCGCCGGGGGAATCCGCGAGCATTTGACGTTGTTTGTCCGACTCGCGGCCGGCGCGATCTGCAGGTCCGGTGTCTGAATCCGTCGGTTGCTTGCGGAGTATATGGCGAGGAGCTATGCCGGGCCACCCACGCACGGAGAGGCCGTAGGATTCTCGAGAAAGGGGTGTCAGGGCGGGATTGTCCTAGCGTGCGAACGCAGGCCGCAAGCGGCACCCGCGCGTACTTTGGCCGATTTGGCGGCGGGCTAGTCGGAACGCGCCAATTTGCCTGCGACACAAACGCTACTGAGCTTGTCCAGGAGTCGGCCGATGGAATCGTGATTGTCAGCCGTTTGGACGATTACGAGGACGTCGTCGAAAATGGTAAGCGAACCGGCGGAGCCGCCTGATTCTGTCCAACTGTCGGGATCGACGCTGCTCAGAATGACTTGCCGCAGCTCCACGGTCCGGTGACGGCTGACCGCTTCGAGAAAGCCTGAAAGCGTTTGCAATCGGGACCGATCTTCGATGATTAATTTTGGCTTCCCGCCAACAGTCATAAAGAGTCGGTCAATCGCCCGCTCGACCTCGTCCTTCAGCCATCGCGGGTTCTCCCGTTCGAGGAGACTCGCGCAATTGTAGAGTCGAACTTCGGTCCTTTCGCAGAGTTCTGACTGC
>JAPULF010000308.1 GCA_027295245.1 Planctomycetota bacterium | reverse complement strand
AAGGAGGAGTCGGACAGCCGGCGTGAGAAGGGCGTGCTCTTCGGTTCGGGCCTGGTCGGCGGCGAGGGGTTGCTCGGCGTCGGCATTGCGGGGGCCGCGTTCTATTACAAGAAATCGCCGCAGGGGCTTGGCAGCGATTGGGCAAGCGACCTCGCAGAATCAATCGGCGCTTCTCAAGGCTTGGCGTCCGCCGCGCCGAGCGTCTTTGCACTGGCGGTATTTGCTTTTTTGATTTGGACCTTCGCTCGGTGCAGCAAGAGCCGCGAATAGACGGACGGCGGTCAGGGCCGTCGATCAAGCGGACGCCAGCACGGTCGCCGGACTCCGAACGATCTCGGCGTCGCGATCATCCGTGTCTTCGGTGTGCCCCGCGTGAGCCATCCGGTATTTCGGAGGGTCATGGCGGCATAGGGAATGATCCACGACAGGCACGCCACCCAGAAAAACTGGTATAGAAAGAGCCAGACCCAATCGCTGTCGCGCTCATTGCGGAAATAGACTGCCGACATAGTGACGGCGTACAGGATGACAACGGCGGCGTGGCGCAGCAAATATCCATCCTGCGTCAACATCAGCGAAAGGCTGCCCGCGATTATCACGGGGGGAAGCACCAGCGACAGCGTCGCGAGACACATGTTCAGCCGGAATGCCTGCAGGTGACGCGTGCGGAACCGGGTAAATAGAAAACGAAACAGAATGACCGTCTCGCGAATGTTGCTGCGGGCCCAACGCAGAAACATGCCCGTCAGCCCCTTGTACGTATGCGGCATCCGGGCGTACACGACGGCATTGTCCTGATAAGCGGTGAGCCATCCGTCGCGCAAGAAAAGGTTGGTCATGGCACGGTCTTCGCCCGTCACGCATGCCCGACCGCAGAAGCGCTGGTTCCGCCATTCGTCGGCCACCCGCCTGACAAAATCGGCGCGATAGGCACTCAGCGCACCGGGCGTGCAGAATATCCCGCCGAATTCGTTTTGATAGGCCCGCACGAATCGAAACGAAAGGCTGAAGGTACACTTCAGAAACCGCGTCAGCACGCTCTGCCGCGGATTGAGCACGCGAACGCAGCCGGCCACGCAGCCGATCGACGAATCGCGGACCAGCGGAGAGACCGCGTTGCGGACCGCGTCGGGCTCCAGCACGCTGTCGGAATCCGTGGTGATGAACACGTCGCCGCGGGCCACGGCGAACCCGCGACACAGGGCCGCCCGCTTGCCCGTGTTACGGGGCTGCCGCACGGTCCTGATCGAAACCCGATCGCCGGCGTCCCGCGCGGCCGCCAGGATCTGCGACCACGTGTCGTCGTCGCTGCCGTCGTCGATGGCGATGATCTCGATCCGATCGGCGGGGTAGCGGCTGGCCGCGGCCGAAAGGATCGACTGCCGAACCAACGGGCCTTCGTTGTACGCCGGAATGACGACGGAAACGCTCGGCAGAGAGGCGTCGTCGACCGACTCCATCGGGCGGTACCGCAACCACAGCGACACCCGCCATCCGAAGGCAAGATACATCAGCCCGCCATACGACAACATCGAGATCCAGAACGACCGCGAACGCGGCGTCGCCACGATGTCACCGAAACCGCTCCACAAGAGACCGCTCGCGAGGATCGACCACAGCGCCGCTCCGGCGAGCAGCACGATGGCGATCTTGACGTAGGGCTCCTCGCGAACCCACCGCTCCGGCATCAACGGCAGACGCACCGGGGCCGCGTCAGAATCCGGGCGGCGGCGGCTCCGGAGAGTTGTAGGCGGCGTCGTTCGACGCCGGGTATTCGCTAAACAGGCCGATGCACTCATGAAACCTCATCCAGTAGGCTGCAAATCCAGGGTGGCGGGTCGTGAATCCTAGGTTGCCGAACGCCCTCGATCAACGAACGCCGCCCGCCGCCCCACGTTTCGATCTCCTCAATAGTAAGACACAGCCCGGCCGGGCAGGTTGGACAGCCCGTGGCGATGCCCTCAGAATCCACATATCAGACGATTATTGGAACGTCTCGACCGAGTTCGCGACCGGAACCGACCCATGAACGCCCCCCGATCGACAGCGGCAAACAAGACGAATTCGCCCCCCCAAGCGTCATCCCACCGTGGACCGGGCATGACGGCGCTCGGAATCGTGGCGGTTCTGTTCCTGGCGACGCTCGGCTCGGGTCTGGCCGATCTGCGGCCGTGGGTCGCGACCCCGACGGGCGAGCCGGAAGACCTCGAGACAACCCTCGATCCGAACACCGCGGCTTGGTACGAATTGGCGCTGTTGCCGGGCATCGGAGAATCGAAGGCGAAACAAATCGTGTCATTTCGCGAACAGCAGTCGCAAGAATGGAAACGCCCCGTTTTCTCGAAACCGGTAGACCTCGAAGCCGTGCGGGGCATCGGCCCGAAGACGGTCCTTCGAATCGGTCGATTTCTCGGCCTTGGCGAATCGTGATTTTTACGAAGTGGAATCGGCGCGGCCGGCCGATGCTCAAGAGGCCTTGGGCTGCAAGGCATTGTGTACTTCCGAAATCAGCAACTCGACCTTGAAGGGTTTGAAAAGAACGGCGCTCAGTCCCTCGCCTCGCGCTCGAACGATCGAGTGATTGGGGTCGTATCCGAAACCGGTCATCAGGATTACGGGAACGCCATTTTCGATATCGCGTGCCGCCGAAAACACTTCATAGCCGTTCTTCTGCGGCATCTTGATATCGGCGAGCACCAGATCAAACGGCTGAGCGTCCAGCATCTCAACGGCTTCGTTTCCGTCCGAGGCGGTTTCGACGTGGCAACCATGCCGCCGCAACACGCCGCCGACGGTTTCGCGAATGATCTGCTCGTCGTCGGCAACCAAGACGCGCTTTCCAGCCAGGAGGGGATCGTCGACGGGCGACGTACCTCGGCGTCCGAGGATGCCGCTCTGCGGTGAGGCGACTTCCTTGACAATCTCTTTGATGTCGGCGACGTGATCGCGAATGGCCTCCAACCGGCGGCGCAATTCCGCGTTGCCGATGTACTCGTCCATGAGCGTGGACGTCTCGGTGGTGATGTCGTTGAGCGGACCCGCGATTTCGGCACTCACGTCGTCGGCAAGCTGACCGGTGGATTCAAACCGCTCGGTCACGAGAAGATCGAGAATATTGAGTGCGATCGCGATGTGTCCCGCCAGAATCTCGGCGAACTGTCTGTCCTCTTCATTGAAGGCCGACGGCCTGTCCGACTCGATATCAAAGACCCCGATAACCTTGTCGTGAAGCCGCAAGGGCACTGTCAGAGAGCTCCGTGCGCTTTCCAGCCCGGTCAGGTAACGCGGGTCCGCGGACGTGTCCGGACAGAGATAGCTGCGCCCGACCGCCGCAACGTAACCGCTGATCCCGTTGTCCTCCGCGGAGGCGACGATCGTGTAGTCGCCGGTTCGCTCCGACATGCCGTGCTGGAGCACGATCTCGAGACGGTTGGTTTTCTTGTCGATCAGCAGGACCGCGAAATTATCGAAGTGCAGCAGGTCATGCATGTATCGGAGGATCTTCTGTTCCAGGAGCGAGATTCGGGCCTCGATGGACATTCCCGAGGTGGTCTCGACATCGAGCCGAGCAATCTCACGGCCCGCCATATCGATGGCATCGATCTTTTTCTGAAGCCGCTGCCGCTGCGTGATATCCCATACGACCACGGCGGCCTGGGTCACCTGCGCCGCTGCATCCACCACAGGCGTCACGGATACTTCGAAATGTTGATCGTCCCCGGCGACGAGACTCAGACGCTGCGCGCCTTGGCCTGCATCGCCCTCGCCGGTTTCTCCGACGATCTTGGCGCAGGCCTCGCACACCTTGTCGATCAAATCATCGGGGTGTGCGTTCATGGCCGGGTTGGCCCAGACGAGTCGTCCTTGCGGGTCCACAAGACAAACACCCTGCCCGATCGTCTCGAGCACGCGAACGGCTTGCTGACTGATCATGGCCGACTCCAACGACAGAAACTTGACGCGGTCGGCGACGACGAAATCGTATCGATCGTCTCGAAGTGCGGCGAGTGCTTCATCGAACGAGTGTACGGTCCGAAACTCGACATTCTGACCGAATCGAGAACAAAGGTCTTCTTCTTGAATTCCGCTCTTGGCCAACACCAGAATGCGTAGCTGCGAAACCGCGGAATGTGTCGAAGGCTGCATGGGCTGACGACCCCGATCGTCCTTGTCCACCAAATCACTCGCCCGTCAGGGGCACCTAACAATAGGCTACCGAATTATACCTCGACGTTTCAACAGCGCGGCCACAAATCCAAGAATTCAACATCGACAAGAGTGGTCCTTTTAGTCGGACAATTCCGGCCACTCGCGGTCCGGTAACCGGGCGGATGCATCGTCCGCCACCGAAACGGCATCACGGTCCCGAAAGGCCCCGAATCCGGGAAATGGGCGGTCGTTCCAATCAAAGGCCGTCCGTCTAGAAGACGTATCGATGATGACGGTAGCGAGACATTTGCGCACGAATCGTCTTCGCGTCCAACCGGCATGCCCGCCCGCGTTGCCATACGCCCGCATGGCCGGACGCCATCGAATCTGATGCAGCTTTTCATAAAGGGAGTGGTCCGAGTCCCGCAGGAATTGCGGGTGCACGAAGCCGACCGCCCCGGCGGATGCCTCGTAGCGACGATCCATCGTGCCGAACAGGGTCGTGCCCACCTTGAGCAGTCCTATGTCTCGATCTGAGAAGTAGCTGTAGATTCCATAATCGACGCGCTCGAGCGCCCCGCGAAGGTCGTGCTTGGGACTCACCGCCGCCGCAAGCAGGACCATGCCGGCAATCCGCGCGTCCTTCGGCAGTTGTTCGACCGCCATGATCGCTATACCGGCCCCTCCCGAGTGTCCGACCAGGTGAACCGGGCGACCGGGGTAACGCCCCTGATACTCGAGAATCCGCTCGCTCAGCTCCTTGGCGACTCGATAGTTTCGGCCCTGGTCCGTCAAATTGATCAGCATGCCGAACGGGACCTGCGTTCCCCACTCGAAGATCTCGATGCCATGATCCACGCCGCCGTCGTCCAGGCCCCGGGCGATGTTCAGGTTCCAGACGCTCTTGCCCTCGATACCCGGAAGAACGATGACCAATCCCCGCTGCCGACGCACTTCGGTGTTGAGATCGGCGATGCTGCATCCGGCCGATGGAATCAGAATTGTGGATGAAACGAGAACTCGGCACAGGAAGCACCGAAAGGTGATCCGACCGGGACCGGAGCCTGTCAAAAACATCACGCGATCGAATCTCCCATGCGCCGACGGCCGGCCGGAAGATGGGTATACAACAGCAAGGCCCACGCCAGCGACGACTGCAAGAGGGCAACGATGCCGTATTTCCACGCGGGCATCGACGAAAAACCACCGTACTTGATCACAATCGCTATGGCGATCAAACTCAACATCGTTCCCGCCATGATCAAACCGATTGAGGCTTGAATCCATGACAGCAGGGGCGTATTGGATCGGAGCGCCCAACCACCGGCGATCGCCAGCGTTCCCACATACAGGATGACGCAGGCGTGAATGCGAAACTGCGTCAGCCCCCAACCGGCGATCCAGCCCAGCCAGGTCTCGTCGGGACGGCGAGGACTGATCGCCCAGAGAATCCCCAAACCGAGCCCGAACGCCATCCACAGACCATATCCCAGCCACATACGATATGACCGATCGCTCGAGAGCATCTTGCAACCCGTAATCGTGATGATGCCCGCGATCAACGCGGTGAGCGCCATCCACGCTACCTCCGTCCCCTGGCGCCACTGGAATTGCGTGACCTGCTTCAGGGCCCGCTCTTGACCTGTCGGTGTGAGTTGCGGTTGAAGAGAGCGATCCGTTTTCGATGGGTTGACAGGGTGCTGCGGCGCGCTCGTCGAACCGGGTGGAACTTCCGGAATCCCCATGTTGGGCAGCATGAGAGGGGCAATGCCGCCCCCCAGGCGCACCAATGACTCGGTTCCGGCCAAGCTCATCACGCACAGGCCCGCGATCAACCAAGCAATTCCCGTGCATGTGGTGACGGCCCCGAATCCCAACGCTGCGTGAAGCAACCCCACTGCGACCGAGAGTAAGCTGGCCGCCGCGACCCACCGCCACGACTCGACGTATTTCCAGTCCACGTCATCGATCAGTCCCTTACCGAGTTCGGTGAAGTCGAAGGTCCCGATCTTGCCTTGCTGAATGCAGAAAAAGGCCAGCGTTCCAACCAGAACCGCGTTCAGGAAGTGAATCGGACGGGTCGATGACAGCGACACCCCGATCGCGGTCAGCAGAAGCGTGATGCCCCAGGTACACTCGGCGCTCAAACGATCCAAGGTGGATTTCCATTTCGGTCCGATCTGGGCCCCCAGTCCACGCCAATTGTAGAATCCGCTAGTCGTTACCAAGGCCATACGGCCCCGGTCGTTTCGCGATCGTATCCGACTCTGTGGGGGGCTAAAACCCGGGGTTGCCTCGATTTCTTGATCGTGCTGCTCGCCGTCGGACGGATGCATCCGGTGACGAAACTTGTGAATCCAAGTGCCGCCCTCGTCGGCCTGAAAACTGCCCAAGTATTGCCAAGTCTCGCCGCTGTCTTCGTTCGGTTGGCGCACGTTTTCCGGCACTGCACTATATCGCTCTGCGAGGAGCGCCCATGCCTTCTCCAGTTCTGCATCAACGGGGCTCAACGTCCCCTTCGCGAACGGTGGCGTGGGGCCGAGCGTGCCACCGAGGACCGCCGCAATGACGAGCGCCAGACCCGCAATACCGCGCAAGCTCGGGGGTGAAACCGCCGGGGCGGCGTGAATCATAAACCCCAGCGCGAGCGATATGAGCACGATCGGACGCATCGAGAGGTCCAGCCCGAGCAGCAGGAAGACGCAAAGGCCCGCGCCGAAAACTAAAATCGATGTGACTAGAAAGAAGAGGAACTTCGATCGAAGAAACGAGCCGCCAATCACCACAAAAACGCTGCCGAGGACCCACCGGAGCCAATGCCACTCGCTGCCGACCCGTTCGAGTTTGTCGACCAACCAGGGATTCTGGACCTTTAACGTCAATTCGGCCCAGAGGTCAACCGCAACGGTCGCCGCCAAACCGCCCAGAACCACCAACGCAAGACCGGGTATGAACCGGCTCGCCTTGAGCGGGCGGTGGGAGGGAAGCAGCGTCATGGTCGCCTGCGATCGAGTTCCGATCGATGCGGACGCAGTTGCCGGCAAGCTTGGCGGCGAATCTCCGTCCACGGGCGCAACGGCGTACAACTCGGCCGGCGGCCCCGCAAGTCTCACTTGCCCCGCGTCCAGGTTGGATGAGGCCTTTTTTGGGGGCGGGTCGGACAATATGACTCTCTTCAGCTCAACAAGGGCATGGCAGGCGCTCCCAAAGACACGCCACCTACAATTCTACAGACGCATCGGCCAACAGTTTCGCGTCCAATATGTATTGTCCGTTAATCCGCAGGATTCTCGGGAGAGTATGCGTCCTATAATTCTGGCCATTCCCTCGGACCGACGCTCGCCAGATACCCTTTGCCGCCTACCGGCCAACGCTCCAGGTGGGCTTGAATGCTGCTCGGCGTCACGGCATCGATTGCTGCGATCCGCTCCGACACACTGCGCGGCCGACCCAGCACATCCACATCCTGCACCATCTGCATCAGACGGTGATAGGGCGACTCGGCCTCCGTCGCCAGGGCCGTCCGAACACGATTCTTGACCCGCGAAACTTCTTCATCGGTGACGCCCGATTCGGAGACCTTCCCGACCTCGCGGAGGATGGCTTCCTGTAACGACTCCAGCTTTTCGGGCTCGCAGAAACCGCCCAACAACATCATCCCCTGGTCGCAGTAGTCCAGACGCCCCGACCACACGTACGGTGCGACACCTTTTTGAACGATGTTCCAGAAGAACCGGGAATTATGCCCCCCGAGAATGGAGGCCATCACGTTCGCGTCTTCCCGGTCGGGATCCTTGCCCGATGAAGACGGGTGCAGGTACGCCAGAACCTGTTGTTGAAAGCGGTCGGTCTGCCGCAACGCGGCGCCCTCGGGCAGTTTGGGCGGAGCGATTCGGTCCGGCCTGGGTCTTCCGCCCTTCCAACTTCCGCATATTCGTTCGGCGATGGCCACCGCATCGGCGGGATCCACCGCTCCCGCGATGATCAAGATCATGTTGCCGGCGTGATACCGCTCATCGAAATAGCCCCGCATCTGCTCCTGTTTGAGTGCCCCGACGCTCTCCTGGGTCCCGAGCACCGGCCAGGCCAGGGCGTGGCCCGAATAGACCTTTTCGTGGATGAAATCGTACACGGTCCGATCGAGTTGGTCGTTGGACCCGGCGATCTCTTCCAAAATGACCTTCTTCTCCGTGTCGAATTCATCCGCGGGGATGGACGACCGCATCATGTCCGCCAACAACTCGACCTGCTTCTCCAGGTCCTCGGTACGGACCCACCCGAAGTAAAACGTCCGCTCTTTCGACGTATAGGCGTTGTACGTGCTGCCGAGGTTGTCGAAGTCGATCGTGATCTGTCGCCAGTCGCGTTTCTGCGTGCCCTTGAAGCACATGTGCTCGAGGAAATGCGAGATCCCCGCAAGCGCCGGGGTCTCGTCCCGCGCCCCAGTTTTCACCAGGAACCCCGCGGAGGCCGATCGGACATGCGGCATGGGTTCGATCACGACGCGAAGTCCGTTCTCCAGACGATGCTCTTCGAAACCGGCGGTTTTGCTCACGGGGCCTGATCCTCCAGGGGTCGCGGCCCCAGAGTCACGACGCATAAGCGATCCCGCGGTTGTTCGCCAAGGTATCGACGCACATCGTCGATCGTGACCGCCATGACCTTGTCCAGTTTCTCCTGTCTCGGAACCGGTCGGCCATAGTGAAATAGATCGGCGCCGAGTTCTCCGACACGGGACGACGTCGCGTCGCCGTGCGTTTCCCGTTTGGCGGCAATGCCGACCTTGGCCCGGGCCATCTCCTCTTCCGAAATGTCTTCCGCGAGCCGGTCTACTTCACGCAATAGCGACCGATAGGTCTTATCACAATTAGGCGGCGTCGAAGACGCCCCCGCAAACATCATGCCGGCCCCTCGGGGATGCTCGTTCCACGCGCCCACCCAATAGACCAACCCCTGCTTTTCACGCACCTCCGTAAAGAGTCGCGAACTCATGCCGCCGCTCAAGACCGCGAGAAGAACCACTTCGACCGAATAGTCGGGATGCGTCTTTGGCACGCCCGGCCAGCAGATTCCGATGTACTCCTGCTCCAGCTTCTTGTCATAATGGCGCCGGCCCGGCGAGAATTCGAGCGGAAACGTGGCCCGACCATCGCCAGTCCCGTTGCCGAATCCCTCAAAACGGGCCTCCAACGCTTCGCTGAAACGGTCGACGTCCACGACCCCCCCGGCCGAGACCAACATTCGGGCGGCGCCGAAATGCGACCGCCAATAGGCCGAGATGTCTTCGCCGGTGATCCGGTCGAGCGACTCACGCGTGCCGAATGTGTGCCTTCCCAGAACCTCTCCGTATCCGTGCCGGGCAAGGAACTTTCGCAACATTTCGTCGGGCTCGTCATCCAGGGCGGTCAGTTCCTGCTTCGCCAGGTCGATCGCCACGGCACACGACTCTTCCGGAAACGCGGGCGTGCGCAGCAATTCGACATGCAGGGCCAGGGCTTGGCCCACGAACTCCGGCAGGCAGGTACATCGGAACACGAATGCCTCTCGGCCGGCGAACAAACTTCGCTGCGCCCCGATGGCGTCGAAGGCGTCGTTCAGCGCTTGACCCGACCGCTTGGCGGTGCCTTTGTCGATCGACTCGGCGACCAGATTGGCGATTCCCAACTTGTCGGATGGCTCGTTTGCCATCCCCGCCAGAATACGGATTTCAAACGTGGCGGTCCGACGCCCGGCGATCGGCAAGGCCGCAAACTCCACGCCGCACGGCAAGCGTTCGTGGTGAAAACGCTCTTCTTCGCTCATAGCCGGGTTATAGTGTCGATGCCGGTGAAATGCGAGTCGGCGGGCTCGCCTGTCGGCCCAATCCGGTTCATGACGGCCCGATGCAAACGAACAGCCGCCACCCCCCTCCCGAAACCGGTCGCGTGTCGGCGCCGTGGTATTAGAATCCCCTCACAAGACTGTCGATCCGATAACCGATATAGCGCTCAGCGGCTCTGAGTTGGCCGCGGCCAGGAACTTCCGGCATGAAACTGATCGTCCAAATCCCGTGCCTGAACGAAGAGGCAACACTCCCTGCCACGATTGGGGATATCCCACGACAGATCGAAGGCATCGATCAAGTCGAGATCATGATCATCGACGACGGCTGCACCGACCGCACGGTGGAGGTCGCCAGGGATCTGGGCGTGGACCATATCATTCGATTCCCCGGCAACCGCGGGCTGGGACACGCCTTTGCAACCGGCATCGACCGGGCCCTCTCGCTCGGGGCCGACATCATCGTCAACACCGATGGCGACAACCAATACTACGGCGGCGACATTCCCAAACTGGTCAAGCCGATTCTGGAAGGCCGGGCCGACTTGGTGATCGGGGATCGCGAGCCCGAAAAGGTCGAGCATTTTTCGTTCATCAAGAAAAAGATGCAGACCGTGGGAAGCCGGGTGGTCAGCCGTTTGGCGAACCTGCACGTCCCCGACGTACCCAGCGGATTCAAGGCCTACACCCGCGAGGCCGCCATGCGACTCACCTGCTCGACCGACTTCGACCACACCGTCGATCACGTCATCCAGGCGGGGCGCAAGCGGATCATCACCGTCAGCGTTCCGATTCGCACCAACGAGAAACTGCGCGAGTCCCGGCTCTTCTCGAGCATCGGAGTCTTCATCACCCGATCTATCAGCATCATGGTTCGGGTCTATTCCTCCTATCGTGCCATGAAGATGTTCGCGACGTGCGGGCTGGTGTCCTTCGGTGCGGGAGTCGCCATCGGAATGCGGTTTCTCTACTACTTCTTCTTCACCCAAGAATCCGACTCTCACGTCCAATCCTTGATTCTGGCGGCGATACTGCTGCTGGCCGGATTTCAGATGATCCTGACGGGCATCGTTGCCGACCTGATCAACTCCAGCCGCGCCACCCTCGAAGACGTGTCCTATAGGCTCCGGCGGATGGAATTGGAACAATCCGGGAAGAAATGATTCGGCAATCGGAACGGGATAAGAGAGCGAACGCTTGTTGACGCTCGCCGACTGCCTCCTTGCCGGCGCGGCTCGGATCAGACTCTGCTTCTCAAACACGCACTCAGATGTAACCCATGACCCAGTATTCGACCCACGCGGCACACGCATAGAGCATTTGCGGCGCCAGCGTCAGCCGCCGCCCAAGCCCGAATTTCGCAT
>JAPULF010000307.1 GCA_027295245.1 Planctomycetota bacterium | reverse complement strand
CAAGGCCGCGGCGATCGCCAAGAAGGCCCTGGCGACGGGCAAGACCGTCCGGCAGATCGCACACGAAGAGAAGGTCTTGCCCGAGGATCGACTGAACGCCCTGCTCGACGCCCGGTCGATGACTGAGCCCGGCGGTTAATGCGGACGATCGAAAATCCGTCGACCGCGGACCGTGGAACTAGACGAATGCCGACACCACGCACCCTGCCGACGTATCTCAACGCGGTGCGGTTTGTCTTGGCGCCGGGGGTCCTGCTGGCAGTTTCATCGTCCGTCGGCCGCGGGTTTGAGCCGCCGCCGACCACCCAGCCGACGACAGCCTCGCCCGCCGAACTTCGGCCGCCCGCCGACATACTCAGGGCGGTGTCGGGGCCGGAACCCGAACGACAGCTCGAGGGATTCGCAGCATGGCATGAATGGCGAACGGAGCTGTCCGGCGAGCAGCGACGCGTCGCCGACGCCTACTTCTGCCACCCCGAGTGGCTCGGCATGCTGGGTCGTATCGCGATGTATGAAATGGAGCCCAGACGGAGGCGCCGGGCCTACGTATTGCTCGGGCACATCGGCGGCCAGCGTGTCTATCCCTTCATGCTGTGGGGGCTCACTGAAGACGCCGAGGAGGGATTCTTGTCGAAGTTCCTCGGGACGGTCGATCCGGGGCTGACCATTCGACGGTTCTTCAAGGAACAGGGCGACCCCACCGTCCTCGACGACCTGCCGGATTGGCGTTGGTATGATGTCCGGCGGTCCATCAACAATCGCTGGCAAGATCGCCCGTCGCCGAAAAAGGAATGGTCACGCATCGACCCGGAGCAAGTCCTGGACGAACTGGGACACACGGACCCGGTTTTGCGTCGCCTCGCGGTCCGTGCCTTGGCGATCAACCCCGGCTATCGGCGTTCGCTGGTGGCGCGGCAGTTCCGCATGCTCCTGTCGGACACCGACCGGGGTGTCATTCATACCGTTGTCCAGGCGTGTGAAATCGAATCGTTTCCAAGCACCCGCGGACGCCTGAAGGCCTTGGCCGACGACTCCGCCATGCCGATCGAAACGCGCCGGGCATGTCTGAACGCGATCGTCCGCTGCGGCACGGCCCGTCTGTGGACCGCGGATTGGATGATCGCCAACATCGCGGATTGGCCCGAGGCGTTGGACGAAACCGTGCTGAGATGCCTGATCAAACTCAACCGCGGAAAGCGATCGCGCCGCGAGCAATACGCGGCATCCATTCGTCAAGCCGCCGAACGCATCGACGACGAGCGGACGCGTACGGTCGTGGCCCGGGCGCTGGAGGCGTTTTAGGATCCGGGCGGGGTATCAGAGCGGTTCCGACGCATCGCTTTGGCGGGTGATTTGTATGGCGCGGTTGCCGCGAAGTTGGCCGACTCGGCCGGCGAACTTGTTGCGGCCTTCAACCTGAACGATCAGGTCGTCGTCCACGAGCTTATCAACTTTGATGATGTCACCCACGGCCAGCGCCATCAGGTCCCCGACCGTAATCGTCGTCTCGCCCAGGTATGCCCGCACGCCGACCACCGCACGGGTCAATCGCTTCGCCACGCGGCGCATCTGGTCCTGGTCGGTGTCTCGCCGGGAGTATGCCAGCCAACTCTGCGTTGCCAGCTTTCCGATCACCGGCTCGATCACGTTGAATGGAATGCACAGGCTCATGGTCCCGGCCCGGGCCCCCATCTTGATTTCGAAACCGACGACCACGACGATCTCGTTGGGCGCCACGATCTGGACGAGGTGGGGGTTGCTTTCGGTGTCGGTGACGTCGAATTTGATCTCCACCAATTCGGCCCACGCCTCCGCCAGGTTTTGCAGGGCCCGTTTGATTATTCGGTTCGCGAGCCGCTGTTCGATGGAGGTGAGCGGGCGCTGCGGAATGAACATATCCGTGTTGGCGCCGCCGAGCAGCCGGTCGACGATCGGATAGATAATCAGCGGGCTGATTTCGAGACAAAGATTGCCGTTGAGCGGGTGCGCCGAAAGCAGGCTGAAGCAAGTGGGACTGGGAAGCGAATGAATGAACTCGCTGTAGGTCAGTTGCTCGGTGGTAGCCACGCGGGCCTCGACGATAGTGCGTAGAAAGGTCGAGAGGGACGCCCCGAAGTTTCGGGCAAACGCCTCGTGAATGGAGTGCAGCGCCCGCATCTGATCCTTGCTGACCCGCTCCGGTCGCTTGAAATCATATGCCGCGACATCTTTTTCGTGGGCCGCGACTTCGCGGGGCACCGCCGACACCTGAAACCCCTCGGAGTCTTCCGAAACCGCGTTCAGAAGGGCATCGACTTCGCTTTGATCGAGAATGTCCGCCATAGGTACTCACGTCAAACGTAACATGCAAGGATGCAAAGACTGCGCAGTCCCATCCATTTGCTGCCTGTCTTATCGGACAACGTCTGGTACGATCTTGAAGCAACGGAGCGGCCCTACCTCGGTCCACCGCCGCGCCAACCTCCGAACAGCCAACGACTTGCCCGCGGTTGGGCGTCACCGCCAATTACTTGACGAAAGCCCAAACCAAGACTACCGTTATTCGTGTT
>JAPULF010000306.1 GCA_027295245.1 Planctomycetota bacterium | reverse complement strand
CGTGGACCCCTTGCCAAAGGTTCGCCGTGGCGGGTTCAACTGTTCTACTGACTCGCCCGAAGGGCGCCCGGTTGCACCCCAAACCCCCGCTCAAACGCCCCCACACCGCGCGATCGCGAGAAGTTGCAGCTTTTTGCACCCCAAGCCGCCGCAACACGGTGATTCCCCTATCCGCCCGCACGGGTGCCGCAGGTCCCGATGCCCGCCTGCCCCGGTTTCACATCAGCGTCCTAACCGCGCGCCGGGGCACATCGGGAATGACTGAAATCCGATGACTACGCCAATCTCAACATTCCCGCCCCACCGCCGACGCGATCGCCCCCAGTTCCCGCATCGTCTTCGCGAACGTCTCCGGCGTGATCGACTGCGCCCCATCCGTCATGGCGTGTTCCGGGTCGCCGTGTACCTCGATCAGCAGCCCGTCCGCCCCGGCAGCCACCGCCGCCCGGCACATCGCCGGCACCATGTAGGCGTGCCCGGTCCCCTGGGACGGGTCGATCACGATCGGCAGATGGCTCTCGCGCTTGATGGCCGGAATGATCGCCAGCGGCAGGGTGTTGCGGACGTACGTCTCGTGCGTGCGGATGCCGCGTTCGCAGAGGATCACGTTGCTGTTGCCCGCGTTGATGACGTACTCCGCGGCCAGCAGAAACTCGTCCAGCGTGGCGCTCCAGCCCCGCTTGGGCATGACCGTCTTGTCGGTCCCGCCGCACGCGCTGAGCAGGTTGAAGTTGTGCATGTTCCGCGTGCCGATCTGCAAGACATCGGCGTAGCGGCTGACCAGGTCGACCTGGTCTATGCTCATCACTTCCGTAACCACCGCCAACCCGGTCCGCTCACGGGCCTCCGCCAGCAGTTCGAGCCCCTTCTCGCCGAGGCCCTGAAACTCGTAGGGATTGGTCCGCGGTTTGAACGCCCCACCCCGCAGCCCCACCGCCCCGGCCTCCTTCACCGCTTCGGCCACCTCCATCAACTGCTCGCGGGACTCGACGCTGCACGGCCCCGCTATCATCGCCACCTTCCGCCCGCCCAGCGACGCCCCGCTGCCCAGCGGAATGACCGACGACTCCCGCTTCACCTCGCGGCTGGCGACCTTGTACGGCGCCAGGATCGGCACCACCCGGTCAACGCCGGCGGCGTTCTCGATGGCCCCCTTGTCGACGTTTCGCTTGTCGCCGATCGCCGCGACGACCGTGCGGTCCGTGCCGACGATGACGTGTTCCCGAAGGCCGAAGTCTTTGACGAGCTGCACGACGTGGTCCACCTGCGTCTGCGACGCCCCGGGTTGCATGATTACGATCATGGTGTTCGTCCTTTACGATATCAGTCCGCACGATTCGACGAACAAGGACCATCGGCGTCCCGCCGGTGCGAGCCGCAAATGGGTTGCCGTACAGGCGTTTCCAAGTGCGTACGCCCACGAGTGGGTTTCAAATCCGCGTTCGCGCCGCCAATTCGGCGAACAGGTAGGGTAGCCGCGCCCGCAAGGACCGTGCAAGCCGACAGGTCTAAGACGCATGCCGGGCAACTCCAAACGCCAGGCGGCGACCCCGCGATGTCCGGCGTCCGAGCCGGTCGTCCAACTCGACACGCCGGACCGCATGGACGATTATCCACAAACGCCATGAACGCGATCGACTCCCCACACCCCCCGATCGTCGTCGGCCTCGGCGAGGTCCTTTGGGACTGCTTCGGACGGTCGCGGCAACCCGGCGGGGCACCTGCCAACGTCGCGTTCCACGCCGGACAGCTCGGCAACCAAGGCACCGTGTGTTCGAGGGTCGGCGCCGACCCGCTCGGCGACGAACTGCTCGCAATCTTGGCCGACAACGGCCTCGACACGCGCCATATTCAACGAGACGCGAACCATCCCACCGGCACCGTCGCCGTCGATTCCGGCCGGGCCGATCGCCCCGTTTTTTCCATCCGCGAAGACGTGGCCTGGGATTTCATCACATTCGATGAGAGCTGCGCCGACCTGATGTCTCGCGCATCGGCGGTCTGCTTCGGTACGCTGGCCCAGCGTTCCGACGCGAGCCGCGAGACGATCCGTCAATGCCTGTCCGCCGCCCGAGACGCGCTGCTCGTGTACGATGTGAACCTGCGCCAATCGTGGTTTCAGCGCGACTGGATCGAACACTCGCTTCGGGCCGCCCGCATCGTCAAGTTGAATATCGACGAGGTCAGCGCCTTGGACGACCTGCTCGAAATCGGTCAGCCCGCCCCCGACGCGTTTTGCCAGGCGCTCCAACACCGTTTCGGTGTCGAATCGGTCTACGTGACCCGCGCAGCACACGGGTGTCTGTTTGTAGGCGAGAAAGAGACCTTCGGCCTGCCCGGCGTCCCGGTGCGGGTCGCGGACCCGGTCGGCGCGGGCGACGCATTCACCGCCGGCCTGATCTCGGGAACCCTTTGGGGCTGGCCGCCGCGGTCGATCGCAACGCTGGCCAACGAGGTCGGGGCGCTTGTCGCCAGTCGCACGGGCGCGATGCCGCGGGTCGCCGACGAGTTGATAGAACTGCGAGATCGAATCGCCCGCGAACACCGAATCGATGCTCGAAGGACTCGAAATCCGTAGTTCCGCCGGGGCCGACCACCGGGCGAATTACGATTCCGAAGATCGCAATATGCCATGGATCGATTAGAAAGCGGGGGTGGTGATTATACTGGCGGATCCTTCGGCACGAATTACAATATAGTTATGAGGATGGAGCGCTTGATTCGCCTGCTCTCGGTGAAAGCGGCGAGGCGCACTAATTCGTCGAAACCGGATACCGGATGTCAAGACGTATGCAGCGGGCATGCCCACGATGTCGGACGACCAACCGTGACGAAGCAAGGTTCTGCGCCGGGTGCGGGCTTTCACTCGACTTTGTGCCGGGCGAGACGCCGCGGGCGGGTCGGGTTCGACACCCTCGTCCGAAAAACCC
>JAPULF010000305.1 GCA_027295245.1 Planctomycetota bacterium | reverse complement strand
CGGCGTGTCGGACGTCGAGGCCGCCCGTAAATTCCTGAATCCGCGCGCGACTGACATCCTGCCGCCCGAGACCCTTCCGAATTGCGAGGCCGCCGCGGAGCGGATCTTCGAGGCCGTGCGGCGGGGCGAACGCATCGTCATCTTCGGCGATTACGACGTGGACGGCATCACCGCTGTCTCGATCCTATGGCACTGCCTCCGAATCGCGGAGGCCAAGGTCGACTACTATATTCCGCACCGGCTGGAAGAAGGATACGGCATCAGCACCGAGGCCATCGAGGCCATCGCCAAGGACGGTGCCCGCATGATCATTTCGGTGGACTGCGGCGTGACAGCCATCGAACCGGCGAAAAGGGCGAAGGAACTCGGCGTCGAGCTGATCATCACCGATCATCACCAACCGCAGAACGATGAATCCGGAACAGTGCAGCTCCCGGACGCCCTGATTGTTCACCCGGGCATCGAGCCCGATGGCGGCGATCCCTATGCCAACCCCGATCTTTCCGGTGCCGGCGTCGCGCTCAAGCTCGTCTGGGCGATTGCCCAAAAGTTCTCCAACGCCCGCAAGGTTTCGCCGGAATTCCGAGAGTTTCTGGTTGATGCCATGGGGCTGGCGGCCCTCGGCACGGTCGCCGACGTGGTGCCGCTCACCGGAGAGAATCGAATCATCGCCAGCCACGGCTTGCTCGGCCTGCCGAAGAGTCGATTGGCCGGCATTCAGGCCCTGATCCACACCGCGGGTCTTGCGGGCAAGAAGCTGGACGGGTTCGACATCGGCTTCAAGTTGGCGCCTCGACTTAATGCCATCGGTCGAATGGGGCACGCCCGGCTCGCGGTTGAGATGTTGACACGTGCCGATGCGGACGGGGCCGTCAAGATCGCCGGCAACCTCGAACAACAGAACCGTGCCCGCCAAACCCTGCAGAGACGGATCGCGGCCGAGGCCCGTGCGATGGTTCGGGAGCAAGGGCAGGATTCGGACGCCGTACGGGCGATCGTGCTGGCGTCGGAAGGATGGCACGCCGGCGTCATCGGCATCGTAGCGAGCCGGATCATGGAGGAGTTCGGGCGGCCCACCGTGATGATCGCCCTCGAAAACGGCGCCGGACAGGGCTCTGCGCGGAGCATCCGAAACTTCCCGCTCGACCAGGCCCTGGGCGATTGCCGGTCGCACCTGATCTCCTATGGTGGTCACGCCATGGCCGCGGGCCTGCGGATCGAGGCGGAAAAAGTCGATTCGTTCCGCCAGGCCTTTCAGTCCCGTGCCGGACAATTGCTCACTGCGAAGGACCTGAATCCGGGTCTGCGTATCGACGACTGCGTTTCACTTTCGCAACTCGATGAAAAACTGGTTCGCGACCTGGGTCGCCTCGAACCCTTCGGGTCCGGCAACGGCCCGCCGCACCTCGCCACCGAATTCGTGAATGTCCTGGGCGAGCCCCGGACCGTCGGCTCAACCGGCGACCATCTTCAGGTCACGCTGGGCGACGGGCGCGTCAGTTGCAAGGGCATTGCCTTCGGAATGGCGAAGTACCGTCCGGAGCTGCAGAATCACCGCCGTTGCCGGGTCGCGTTTCGGCCCATGATCAACGAATGGAACGGTCGTCGAACCGTGGAGATGCAGGTTCTCGACTTTCATTTTCCGGACGACTGAGGGTCCGAAACAACCGGACATCGATATCAGGAACCGAGTGATGCCCATTCGTCTGCCGAGCGGGCGCTGGTGCGCTCCCTTTATCGATTTTTTGGCGGCCGCCGGATTTGTATCTTAAGTTTGCTTGGTGCTATTTACTCCACCGGTCGTTCAACGCCGGAGAGTGAGTGACGGGACGGGGGGGTCCAGTCACAAGATTCGTGGTCCGAGGGGAGGAGTCTTCCGCTCGCCACAACGAGATCAGCGGCGTCCGACTCTGGCTGCCTCCTACAGAGTCGGGCGCTTGCTGTTTTTACCCTCTCAGGCCGCCCCAATGGGTGCTCCGACGCCCAACCCGGGCCATTCAAGCCGGGCCATTTAACATTGAACCATGCTGTGGGCGATATACCATTGTTGACAGGTGCGGCCTGGGGGCAGAGCATTTCCGCGAGGCTTGTCGGAGAAATACCCATGGAAAATACATTTGCAGAAATTGGAGGCATCCGTCCGGTCGCCACCGCGGCCCCGGAGACCCGCGCCCGATTCATCATCCGGACCTACGCCCATGTTTTCGGCGCAATCATGGCATTCACCGCGCTCGAGGTGGTGCTGTTCAAGTCCGGTGCGGCAGAACCGATCGCGGCGCTGCTCAGCCGTTCGTGGTTGCTGGCCCTGGGTGGGTTCATGATTGTGTCCTGGCTCGCAAGCCGCGCGGCGCATTCTGCGCGGTCGATGGGCGCCCAATACGCGGCCCTCTTGGGATTCGTGATCGCCGAGGCGATCATCTTCGTTCCGCTCTTGTGGATGGCAAACGAGTACGCACCGGGCGTGATCGGCAGCGCCGCTCTTACCACGATGATCGGGTTTACGGGGCTGACCGCGATCGCTTTCGGAACCGGAAAAGACTTCTCTTTTCTCGGCGGCCTTCTCAAATGGATCGGATTTTGCGCCCTCGGGCTGATCGTGGCGGCCGTATTTTTTGATCTTACGCTCGGCTCGTGG
>JAPULF010000304.1 GCA_027295245.1 Planctomycetota bacterium | reverse complement strand
AACGAGAATCGGGCCAAGGAGGCCGCGGCCGACGGCAGAGTTCAGGCATTTGCCGACGGCGGGCCAGGGGAATCGTTATGTTGAGAGTGGCAACCAAACCCTCAGATCTCAAGACCATGAAGAGTTGGCTGGTTCCGCCGCCGTATATCATGAATACAGAACTCAAGCGGCGAGATACGGAACGGAAGCTCTTTTCCGTTTGGCCGGGGCCTGCCGATGGGGCGGGACGGCTCACCCCCGACGAGGAACTTTTGCTGTTCAAGCAACTCCACTTTTGCGCCTACAGCATGAGCCGACTGTACAAATCGGCGGCGAGCAAGAGTCCCTCCGCGTTGAAGCGGAAGTACTTCAGGTGGGTCGAACGCTACGATCAAATCCCGGCCCGACTGATCGAGGGCAACATTGGTCTGGTCTACGATCTGATCGGTCGGAGCCGCTTTGCCACGTTGGATCGGGACGAAATGTCCAGCGAAGGGATGATGGCCTTGTTGCGGGCGGTCGATACCTTCGATCCCTGGCGCGGGTTTCGATTCAGCACCTATGCCTGTAACGCCATTCTGCGAGCCTTCTCGCGGGCTGCCCTTCAGGATTCGAAGCGGCGAGGCGTGATCGTCGGCACTTGGGACCCGGAATTCGAAAAGAGCGACGCCCCCGAAATCCGTCGAACGGACCAACACGGTCTGTTCATGGAGCGGCTGCGGCGGATCCTTCGGAACGACGTGGCGGATTTGACGGACGTCGAAAAGACGGTACTGGGCCGGCGCTTTCCCCCCGAGGACGAGCCGCCGCGACAGACCCTGGAGGAGATCGGCCGGCAAATGCGCGTCAGCAAGGAGCGCGTTCGGCAGATCCAGCTCTCGGCCATCCGCAAGATACGGCAGGCCCTGAACCTGGATCTGATCCTGGCCTGACACTCGAATTCACTTGGACGCACTCTCAAGAGCTACTGTGTCGCTGGTTTCCAGCCAGTGTGAAACGGCTCTTGAAACAGCCGGCTAATCCTCAACGTCAATCGCCACGCTTTTCCGGTCTGCTCGCCGATCGGCCTGACGGGGCGGCCGCGATTTTGTCCGGTCCCAATACCTCAATCGCTTTGCTAGAATGAGCGTAATCTCCGCGCAGGCCGGAGCAATTCGTAGGTCTCGGATCGGAGGATGCGCCCGTGCGACTCAAGAATCGAATGCCGGCGGTTGGTTGGATGATTGCGTTCGGCCTTTGCTTTGCCTCGACTTCGCCGACGGCGGCCCACGGGGAAGTGGTCCGCGGCATCGTGTTTCACGATCGCGATGGAGATGCTGCCCGCGATCCGGACGAGCAAGGGCTTGCCGACGTGGGCGTTTCCAACGGACGCGACGTGGTTCGAACCGGCCCGGACGGGCGCTATGAATTGCCCGTGGATGACGACGACATCGTATTCGTCATCAAGCCCCGCAACTACATGACGCCCGTGGACCGCAACAACGTCCCGCGTTTCTGTTACGTCCACAAGCCCGCCGGATCGCCAAAGCATCTCAAGTATGCAGGCGTGGCCCCTACCGGACCCTTGCCGGCGTCGGTGGATTTTCCGCTGGTCTCGCGCGAAGAGCCCGATCAGTTTAACGTGGTCGTGTTCGGCGATCCGCAAACTCGAAACATTCGGGAGATCGACTACCTGGCCCACGATGTCGTGGATGAGGTCATCGGGGTGGACGCGGCGTTCGGGATTTCACTCGGCGACATCATGTTCGACAATCTGAGCCTCTACGGGCCGTACAACGCGGTCATGAGCGCGATCGGCATTCCGTGGCACAATATCCACGGCAACCACGACATGAACTATGACGTCGATGACGACGAAATGGCCGATGAGACCTGGGAGCGGGTTTATGGGCCGCCGACCTACAGCTTCGACTGGGGGCCGGTACATTTCATCGCGATCGACGGCGTGATGTACGAAGGCCAGGCAAACAGGCGGCGTTACCACTGCGAGTTCGGGCGGCATTTGACGTTTGTCGAGAATGACTTGAAGCACGTTCCCGACGAACGTCTCGTCGTTCTGCTGATGCACATCCCGCTCGTAGAGGCCACCGACCTCGCCAAGTTGTTCGCGCTTTTGCGAAACCGCCCCTATACGCTTTCCCTGGCGGCCCACTGGCACACCCATCAACAGTTCTTCCTCGACTCCAGCCACGGATGGCCGGGCCCGAAGCCGCATCATGTCGTGGTCGCCGCAACGGCGTGCGGTTCCTGGTGGCGGGGGGCTCCCGACGAGCGTGGAATCCCCCACGCGACCATGAGCGACGGCGGCCCGAACGGCCATTACATCGTCCGTTTCTCGGGACACGACTACACCATCCGCTTCAAGGCCGCCCGCCGTCCCGCGGACGAGCAGATGTCGATCCACGCGCCGCCCCGGGTGCGTGCCGGAAGCACCGGCGGCGTCGAAGTGCTCGTCAACGTCTATGCCGGCTCGGAGCGTTCGATAGTGCAAATGCGCGTCGGTAAATCGACACCCTGGCGCCCCATGAAGGCGGCCAACCGACCGGACCCGTTCTTCACGGCCATCAAGGCAAGCGAAAAGGGCAAGAACCCGCCCAACGGCCGTAAACTCCCCAAGGCGGACAAGTCAACACACCTGTGGTCCGCCAGGCTTCCGGAGAATCTTGCCGTAGGCGGCCACGTGATCGAGGTGCGGACCCGCGATATGTTCGGCCAGACGTGGACCGCCCGCCGGGTGATAGAAGTCGAAGGTCGTTCCAGGCACTGATTCCCGAATGTTGTGGTAGATTTGCCGGACCGCCGGCCGAATATCGACATGGGAGAAGACGATCATGCAAGTTGTATTCAAGGCAGATCAACCGGTGACGGACGCCGCCTGCAAGAAGGCCACCGGAAAGACGCTCAAGCAGTGGTTTTCCCAACTGGACAAGCGGGACGGCGCGAAGCGGCGGGAGTCGGTCAACTGGCTCTACGAAAAACAGGGTGTGGATGCCTGGTGGGCCACGACGGTTTTCGTCGAGTACGAGCGCAGCAAGGGCATCGTGAACAAGAAAGACGGTCGTATTGAAGGCTTCAACATTTGCGTAACCAAGACGGTCGCGGCGCCGGTCAAGGATGCCTATCGTGCCTGGGTCGACGGAAAGGCCCTCAAGGCC
>JAPULF010000303.1 GCA_027295245.1 Planctomycetota bacterium | reverse complement strand
GAAAGATTCACGGCCAGGGCCTTGCGGCCGATCTGCTCCGGAGCGTGCGTCGTTGCGTCGAAATGGACGCCGTCCATCAACATGTCCGAAGCAGCCAGCGCTTCGGAATCAAACGCCAAGACGGCCATGTCGTCCCCGATTCCCCGGACCGAGGCGACGTCCGCAGGCGGGTATCGCGACGCGAGCCACGCGATGAATCCGTCTTCGCTTTTGTCCATGACCGTTATTGTACGTGCGGCTCCGACCGGTTGCTCGGGTATGTACTAGGTCGCGCCCGGCCTGCAAACTGCCGTCCGATCGATATAATGCCGGTGGTCGATCAAGGAGGACCCCGTCATGGCAAAATTCAGCGTGATTGTAGTCGCTGCGGGCAAGGGACAGCGATTCGGCGGTAAAGAAAGCAAGATCTTCGCAAAGCTGGATGGTCAGGTTCTCTTCCTGCGGGCCTTGCAGCTTTTTGTCGGCCGGGACGACGTGTGCGAGACGATCCTCGTGGTCAGTCCGTCCGAAATCGATCAGATCAGGGAGAAGTTCGGGCCCAACATCGGCTTCATGGGGGCCAAGATCGTCGCCGGCGGGGCCGAGCGATTCGAGTCGGTGGCCAATGGGCTGGCAGAGGTCAGCGACCAGGCGGAATACGTGGCGGTCCACGACGCGGTCCGGGTGTGCGTTTCCGAGCTGTGGATCGATACGATTTTCGAGGCCGCCGCCAAGAACGGAACCGCCGTGCCGGCCATACCGGTCAACGCCACGCTCAAGCGCGTGGGAGAAGACGGGACAATCAGCGAGACGGTTCCCCGTGACGGGCTGTACATCGCGCAGACACCTCAGGTCTTTCGGAAGGACATCCTGCAATCGGCGTTCGAGTGGTACAGGGCCAACACGGTGGGGCCGGTGACGGATGATGCCCAGTTGGTGGCGGCGGCGGGACACACCGTCTCGATGGTCGCGGGTGACCCCCGCAACGTGAAAATCACAACCAAGCCGGATCTGTCGATGGCGGCGGCGTTGCTCAAGATCCTGCCGAAAAAAAAGGTCGATCGACTGGGGGTCTTCGAGGACGCCCAATGGTGAGGCGTTCGCCTTTCCGCCGCCCGGGTCGGACCGCAACACGCTTTTCGCCTTGACGCCGAACCGTTGCGACGCTGCAATATGCCACTGAAAAGGAGTTGGCGCGCTTCACTACGCGTGCATCGGGCCTCGCGCCCGACCCGGGGCCGGCCACGTAACGGCTTCGGGGCGTGTCGAAAGTCTTGGATCAGGGAAGACTCCAATGTACCGACCCCAATTACAAATGCGCGTCTTTTTTTGTCTGACGGTCCTCGTTGCCCTGGCGGCCTCCGGCTGTGAGGGTGTGTTTACCAGGAGCCACGATATCAACGTCGACGTGGATCCGCCGAGCGACGCGGAATTGGCGGCCGCACAGGATGATTCCGCGCAGAGCATCAACATCGCGGACGAAGTCGAGCACATGATGATGATACGTGAGCAATACCATGAAGCCCTGGCGAGCCTCGAGGGGGCGTACCTCAAGACCGGAGACACGGTCAAGGCCAATTGGGCCCGTCGGCAGCGCGAGAGCGTCAAGCGCGTCGAGGTTTATCCTTACCTGTCCGAGACCACACAGGAGTATCACGTCGACGTTTCGCCGGAAGAGTCCATTCCGGAAGCCGACGCGATGTTCGCGGAAGCCGCCACCCTGTATGAAGAAGTAAAGCTGATTCCGGCGGCCGGGGCGTTGGAGGCCACCAAGAACAAGGCCCGCGACGCGTTAATCCTCTTCAAAACGATCCTCGTTCAATACCCGAAGTCCGACAAGGTGGATGACTGCTCGTTCTATTGCGGGGCCATCTACAAGGAATACCTGCGAGACGACGATCCCGACAACGAGCTGGCGGTTCGCTACTATCGCTGGGCGTTTACGTTGAATCCGGACATACCGCACCCGGCCCGCTTTCATTGCGCGGTCGTGCTCGATTATCGGCGTCACGAGCGGGATAAGGCCCTGGAGCTCTATCACCAGGTCCTCGAAGAGAGCAACGACTCGAATGCCCGCTGGTCGGCGACGCGGATCGAGCAGCTCACCGACGAAGAGTTCAGCCACGAGCGGCCACGCGACCGCGTTCCCTATGGCGCAACCCCGCCGCGAACGTATTCCGACCGGCAGGCGCCGGCCGTGGCCGCCGATCGCATGGACGACGACCCCGATCCGACCCGGCCGGACCTGGAGCCGCCCGAGCAGCGATAGTCGTTCCCGCCCTCACTTCGCAGTGCGGATCGAGCGGAACGGCAATAAACCCGGCCGCCTGCCTCGATCGTCACGCCCGAATTCCAAGCCGGGTTTTGCGTGTCATCCAAACCGGGGGTCCGTTCGTCCTATCAGTGGCAATGCCGCCGAGTAAAGGGATGATGGACCATGACACACCGACCGCTCCAGTCGATTTTGATCGTTGCTTGTTTGGCGCTTTTGGCCGCCGCCGGTTGCCTCGAACGCAACGAAACCATCACCGTCAAGCGTGATGGGTCGGCCGAGATCACGCTGGCTTATAGAGGCTCGCCCGAGGATTTCAGAACGGCCGATGCCCTTCCTTCGCCCGCAACCGGTTGGAAAGTAAAGTGGGAAACCCGCAAGAACGGCGACGATGAAGAGAGAATACTCCGCACGCGAAGGAAGTTCGCCGCCGGCTCAGAGCTGCCCGGCAGTTATGCCGCGGACGATGACGCCGATGCCGATTTGTCTCTGGCGTTTCCGACGACGCTTCACATCGAGGAGCGGCCCGACGGCACCTATTATCACTTCCGCCGAAACTACACGCCCCGGGCATGGTCCAATGTCCGCTTCTGGAACGATCATTTCATCGACGACGACATCGAGAAGCTCGGCCAGAAGCCCAGCGAGGATCTGACCCTGGACGAGCGCGTCAAGATCATGCGGGCATTCACCAACATCGAGGCCTACGAACAGGTGGAGCACGCCCGCGCGGCCCTGGCGGAGATCGATCCGGGGTTGTCGCAGGATCGGTGGTTGGCGGTTCGCCGGGCGGTGCTGGACGTGTACGACTCGATCGATCTTGCGGCGTTCGTTAGTCAATTCGAAACCCTATCGGAGGAAGAGCGCAACGCGGCCATCGACGCCGAGGGCGAACGATACGAGGGCCTCGCGAGAAGCGCCATGGTGCAGGCACTGCAACGCTTCGCAAAGTATGATGACGGAGCCGCCGAAACCTTCGCGGCGGCCTACGAACGGGCCGATCGCCGCCACAAGATCACGAATCAGGTCGGCGGCCACAAGTTCATCATTCGCGTTCGAATGCCGGGCGAGATCGTTGCCCACAATGCCCGGAAGGTCGACCAGGACGGAGCGTTCTGGGAATTCCACGGCTCGGCGTTTCGTGATCGGGCGTACCCGTTGATGATCACCTCGCGGGTTTCGCACGCGTCGGATGGGAAGTAAGAGCGTTTTCGAGGTCTCGTGATGTCCCCAACGGTCACACGGCAATTCGAAACGTACACCCGTGACATTTACGGGTGGGCGTTTCGGTTGGTGGGTCGGCATCACGATGCCTTGGACGTGGTGCAGGACGTTTTCTTGAAGTGGTCGGACCAGTGTGCCCGGCAGTGCCCCGACAAGCCGCGGGGTTGGTTGCGACGGGTCACGCTGAACCGCGCCGCCGACATCGTCCGACGGCGAAAACACGAAGCCGCG
>JAPULF010000302.1 GCA_027295245.1 Planctomycetota bacterium | reverse complement strand
ACCCTGCAGCGCCCTCGCAGCCGCTTTGACGTAGGACGGATTCACGCACACCGACGCGAACCCGTGCTCCCGGGCCTCCTTGCATAACTGCTCTATCTGCGACGCCGTGGCTTCCGGCTTCAGCAAGGTGTGATCGATGCTTCCGGCCACGTCCCCGGCGACGGGTCCTCCTCCCAACCCGTGCCCGATTCGGCCGGCCCCGATGTCCATGAGTTGACGCACGGTCGCGGGATCCTTGCCGGCACAGTGACCGTTGCAGTTCGGGCCACAACAGGCACACGCCACGGGAAACGCGCCCGCCCCACCCATCTCGGCGATTCGGGCGGCAATGCGGTCGATGTCTTCCTTGCTCAGGTCTTTGAAGTCGAACGGCATGTCTGCATTCTCGGGATTCGGCTCTGTCGCGGATTTTTCGACGACGGCCGGATCGGCCATGGGCGGCAACCCGGACCTCTCTATTTCGCCGATCATCGCCACGCGTTTCTTGTGTCGCTCCTCGGTACAGTCGGTTGCCAACCAGACATCGACAATCTGTTCGGCCAAGCCCTGGCCGATCAGTCCAGCGCCGAGGGTGAGTACGTTTGCGTCATTGTGTTCGCGGCTGTTTCGAGCCGACGAGACATCGTAGCACAAGGCGGCCCGCACGCCCGGCAGCTTGTTGGCGGTCATGGCCGAGCCGATTCCGGCGCCGTCGATGACAATTCCTCGACTGCAGCGGCCGTCGGACACGCGCCGGGCGACTTCCGCCGCGATGCGCGGATAATCCGCCTTTTGTTCGTCGAACGTTCCGCAGTCGTCCACCGTATAGCCGCGGCTCGCGAGGCGAGCCTTCAGATGTTCCTTGAGCCGAAACCCACCGTGATCCGCGCCGACGGCGATTCGATTGGATCGTTTCTCTGCGGTCATGCGGCGCGGCACTTTCTCCCTAATAGGCGAAACGACCTATTAGGGGGGCGCACGGTCGATCTGTCAAGAAACCGGGCATGGCGGCGGGGGCGGCATTGGGTCGAACAAACGATGGTCAAGGGGCCAACACTGTGGCCGCGAACTTCTGTATATCCAAGCCGTTCACCACACCATCGCCGTTCATGTCACTCAATTGGAAGTGATCCGGGTCCTGATCCAGGCCAAGCAGGACGGAGACGAATATCGAAACGTCATCCATGTCGAAATCGTCGTCGAGGTCACGGTCACCGAGAAGCGCGGGCAGAAAGATCCGCCAGAGTCGATTGGTCGAAAGATTCGTCAGCGTGCGCGTGTCACCTCCGGGCCAGGTTACGACGACCTCGTCCACGACGGTCGCCTGCCCGACGCCGACATGGACAACCAAGTCATTCTGCCCCAGGTAGCTGTTGCCGCCGGCGCGGATTTCCCGGTATCTCCAAACCGACCCGACACGGGTTTCGACGCGTGCACCGACCGCGAAGACGTTTTTGGCCGGGCCAACGATATCGAATTCCACCCAATTGCGCATTTCGCCCTCGTGGTTGATGAACAACTCGACGTTTCCGCCGAGGTTGTTGACCAAGACATCCAGGTCGCCATCGCGGTCCAGGTCGCCGACCGCCGATCCGAACGACGGTTCCGTTGAAGCGGTGACGCCGGCCGCGGCCCCGATCTCGGTACAGGGAAATACGCCGCTGTTCGAATACAGGACATTGGGCGTGAACATGTTGTTGACGTAAAGGTCCAGGTGGCCGTTGTTGTCATAGTCGAGGAACATCGCTCCCCAGCCGACATCGCCCGAAAAATACCGGTCCACCCCGGCCGAGAACGACGACTCGAGGAATTGCCCGTTGCCCTGATTGAGGAACAGGGGATTGAAGCCGTCGACGGGATAATTGTCGATGTTGGTGCAGTATAGATCGGGCCAGCCGTTGCCGTCGAAGTCACCGCAGGCAACGCCCATCGAGAAGAGATGGAGGTCGGCACCCGATCCCGCCGAAACGTTGACCAACGTTCCGTTGTCGTTGCGCCAGAGTTGATTCCCGCGAAACAGGGGCGCCAGGTGTCCCCGGTCGTTGGACAGATACAGATCGAGGTCGCCGTCGCGGTCGTAGTCGAACCAGACAGACTGAAACCCGTACCCGAAGTCATCCACGGTTTGGGCCACGCTGACGTCCTCGAAGGTCCCGTTTCCATTGTTTCTGTAGAGCACGTTGTTCATGTTTTCGGTGCCGAAAACGATACCGTTGTAGTTGCAGACGTAGAGATCCAACCAATTATCGCCGTCGAAATCGCCGAATGATGCGCCCTTTCCGGCGCCCGCGTCACCGACGCCGGCGATAGCGGTCACATCGGTGAATTGAAGACCACCGTCGTTACGCACCAGGACGTTCGGCAACCCGAGTTGCGTGAAGTAAAGATCCAGGTCGCCGTCCCCATCGTAATCTGCAGCGGCAAACGCCGAACCTTGCGGCAAGGTGGGAATGCCGCTGTTTGGTGAACGGTCAAGAAACTGACCTGACCCGTTATTCTCGAATAGGCCGACTCGACCGTCCGCCGCCCCCAAGATGACGATATCCGAATCGCCGTCGCGGTCGAGATCTGCAAACCCACATCCGAATCCGAGGTAACCATAGGACTGCGGGTAGTTCTGCATGGAGTAAATGACGCCGCGGGAAGCCGCCTCTTCCGTGAAGGGTTCGATGGGAAGACCGTCCGCCACGGCGGGCAGCGAAATGATCAAGGCCGCTACGCCCAGGTGTGTCCGAAACCGCGAAAGCGATCGAACCGCCATTTCCCTGTCCACCCAATCCGAACAACACCGCTACAACGACGGCGAGCGCCTGAGTTGCAGCGTCCTGCGACCGCGTTCGGCAGCCGCTGATAAGAGCCATTATCGCCACCGGCATCGCGGAATTCAAGCCTCGGGACTTCACCGCGATGTTCCAGGCAAGTTCGAGCCTTGTGTCTTATACTGGGTAGACCGTGACACCTTCCGCGGAATCTCGCCCAAAGCGAATCGTGCTGTGCCTGGTGGCCAACGAGCACGTCATTCATCGGGCTGCCGGCGCCGTCCGATACTTGCAGATCGGCCTCATCGACGAGCCATTCGACACCTTTCTGGTGACCCCCGAAAGCGGTGGAAGCCGACTCCTCGCCGCGGGTCCGGCGAACATCGTGACACATCGGTCGGGCTCGCGCTTCCTGTCGCACTGGACGATGCGCAGAACCGCCGCGATCGTTCAAGAACGAATCGCGGAACTACGGCACGACGGGCCCGTCATCGTACATGCCCTCGACGGTCAGGCATGCCGGCTCGCGGCCCAGATTGCAAGCACCGTTGGCGGCCAGTTGGTCTTGACACTTTCCTCGCTGGATGATCTTGCGGATCCACGGCTTCCGGTTGTGGCGCGCGACTCGGCCCTCATCATTGTGCCGTGCCGAGCGCTCTGCGAGGCGGTGGAGCAATCGTCGTTTGGACACGTCAAGATCGAGACCATTCTCGTGGGGACGACGGCGACGCGGTCACCGAGCGCATTTCGCGAGCCGAACCGCACACCGTCGCTGATCTACGCCGGACCGCTCAAAGAAGAGTCGGGTTGCGACACACTGCTTCGCGCCGTCAAGCAGGTGTTGCAAGCGCACCCGACGTTGCAGGTGTTTCTGGTGGGCAAGGGCCGGGGCGAGTCGGCGCTCCGCGCTTTGGCGCGGGCGCTCGAGGTGGGCTCGAACGTGACATTCACCGGTCGGCTGGACAACTGGCGGACAGCCTTGGATGGGGCGGACGTTTTCTGCTTGCCGTGCCGGCACAGGTCCGTCCGGGAGGAACCCCTCCAGGCGATGGCAGACGGGCTTGCGATGGTTGCCGCGGAGAATCCGCTGTATGAGTCATTCGCGGATCGTGCCACCGCGATGATCTACGACGAGGGTGAACCGACCGACCTGGCTGAGAGGATTCTCGAGCTTTTGGAAGACCGTAAAAAGGCCCGGCAACTGGCGGCCATGGCGCAGTCATACATGCGCGAACACCACTCGATCGATCGCATGATCACCGAGCACGTTCGCTGTTATCGGCAGGTCGCCGGGCCTTCGGATGTGATACAACACCCCGCGGCCCGATAACGCTTGCCGTGAAGACTAAGCGGCTTTCCGCCGAGCTGTTGGGACGTCAGGCGTCAACTCGATTCACCAGTAACCGATCTATTCAGGTGCGTCAGGGTCCGGTCGCGGATCACCGAGAAGAGCGATCCTCGAGGTGACCGTCGCCCTTCTGCACGGCACGATGGGCGAAAATGACGGGAATCGTACGTTACTCGCAGAGATAGGTCGGGTCGGCGTCTTTCGAGTGTCCGATACGCGGCGATCAAGCAAGGTGACAGCGTGGCGCAAGGCTCAACGTTGGCGGAACGCACTCTCGAGGCGCCACGCCCGGTCCAGGCACCGCCCGTCGATCCGAGCCGGATGGAGATCAGCCCCGTCGACGTCGCGGCGTCGGAACTCTTCGACCGCCGATGGAACCTCAAACCACGGGCCGCATTGGCCGCAACGATCCTGGCTCTTGTTGCCTTCGCATTCGTCTCGCGCTGGTGGTTCCTGCCGCACCGTTTGGAGGGATGGGACCCCCTTCAACACGCGCTGGGGCTGCGCGACTTTGACGTGTTTCGTCATACGCCCCACCCGCCGGGTGCGCCGACCTATCATCTCTTCCTTCGTTTGATTCACGCGCTCGTGGGCGACGCCACCGCGGCGGTGTTGTGGTCGGGCGTGGCCCTTTCCGTATTGGCCGGGCTTGCCGGCTTTGCGTTGGGCGTGGCCCTGCCCGCGAAGAGCGGACGACGAACACCCGGCCTTGTCGGCCTGTTCTTGCTAATGAGCCCGGCGCTTTGGCTGGACGGCGTTTCCGGAGGAAGCTGCGCCGGGGACGCGGCCCTGGCTGCGCTGGTCGGTCTGTTTTGCTACCTGACGAGGACGCGCAGGCATCTGGCGTCCGCCGTCGGCGGCGCCGCTGCTCTGGCGATCCTGATTGGATTTCGTCAGAACGTGAACCTCGCCAGTGTTTGCCTCTTGCCGCTTTGGATTTGGAGTCTGCTGCCATGTTTGACGCGGGTTCGGCTTGTCGGCCTCGCGGTGTTTGCCGCGGTTTGCGCGGCGTGGGCGATTCCGACGGCCACGGCGTGTGGGGGCTGGTCGGCGTGGCTCGCTCCGACTTTCGAACACGCCGGACTGTGTAACTTCCAGGGGATTCTGGGAGGTGATTTCACGCTCGGCAGCCTGTTGAGCCTGGCGGGGCAGGGTGAAGCGGAACTTGGCGCCCACCTGGGCATGCTGTGGATTCCCGTCATGGTTGCATGTCTGTGCTGCGTGCTGCGGCGCGGATGGCGGGCGTCTCCCCACGTGCCGCTTACTTGCCTTTGGCTATTGCCATTGGCGGCCGGGATCGTGCTGGCCCCGACGCATCTACACGAATACGCGGCGGTGGCGTTGCCGATCCTGTGCTGGTGGGCCGCGACCGGGCTCTCGCATCTCTGCCATTGGGGCGCTACGCGGGTTCAAGCGATCGGGACATTGCGCGCGGTACCGGCGGGTAGCGTCAGCCGCGGGCTTCTCTTGTCGAGCGCGGCGACGATCGTGCTTTGCAACGTGTTCGTTTTCTTGTTGATGCGCTCCTCCGATCCGGAGGCGGATTCGTATTACGCCACGCTGGGCCGAATCGGCCGGAGGTTCGAACCCGCGTCCACGCTGATCGTGAGCAGCGGACTCGGTCAGCGGTATGCATCACACACCCTTCCCGGCTTCACGAGCGTGTATCTCGCGGCACTAGAGGAGGATCCGTGGGAGCCGTATGCGGGCCGTATTTTCAGGAACGGTACCGAACTCACCTTTGCAGGACCCGCCGGGGCGGTGCCCTTCCTGGATAGACCGGTATATACGGTTGTCCTGACCGACCCATTCGAAATC
>JAPULF010000301.1 GCA_027295245.1 Planctomycetota bacterium | reverse complement strand
ATGAAGGTTCGAAGCAGCGTACGTCGAATTTGTGAGCACTGCAAACTGATCAAGCGGCGCGGTGTGATCCGCGTGATTTGTTCGGCAGATCCACGGCACAAGCAGCGTCAGGGATAGGGCGCGCTTCGCCCGGGAGTGTTTAGATGCCCCGAATAGTCGGTGTTGATATTCCAAATGACAAGCGCGTGGTGATCGCCCTGACCTATGTTCACGGGATCGGGCCTCACCTGAGCGTCGAAATCCTGAAGCAGGCGGGGATCGACGAGAACGCCCGGGCCAAGGATCTGACCGAGGACGAGATCAGCCGAATCGCGACGATCATCGATCGGAGCTACGTGGTCGAAGGCCAGCTCCGCCGGCAGATTACGCAGAACATCGCTCGGCTGCGCGACATTCAGAGTTATCGCGGCATGCGACACCGGCGCGGCATGCCGGTGCGAGGACAACGTACCCGGACGAATGCCCGGACCCGAAAAGGAAAGAAGAAGACCGTCGCGGGCAAACGCGGCGTCAAGGATCTGCGAAGCTAGGCGCACTGGCGCTTCTTGGTGTAGAGGATTCGTAGCTATGGCAAAATCAGGAAAACGAAAGACCCGGCGCAATGTTGCGCGGGGGGTCGTGCATGTCCGGGCGTCTTTCAACAATACCATGATCACGATTACGGATTTGAACGGCGAGACCCTGTGTTGGAAGTCGGCGGGGACCGCCGGTTTCAAAGGCACGCGGAAGAGTACGCCGTTTGCGGCCCAGCGGGCCGGTGAGACCTGCGCCCAGGCCGCGAAGAAGTTCGGAGTTCATGAAGTCGAGGTTCGGGTCAAGGGTCCGGGAAGCGGTCGCGAGTCGGCGATCTCCGGTCTTCAGGCCGGCGGACTTCGCATTCTGTCGATTGAGGATGTCACGCCGTTGCCGCACAATGGTTGTCGGCCGGCAAGAAAACGGCGCGTTTGAGCGGAGAATCCAACAGGAATCATGTCGAGGAATATTGGACCAGTCTGTCGAATGTGCCGTCGAGAGGGCATCAAGCTCATGCTCAAGGGCACGCGTTGCGAGGGTGCCAAGTGTCCCATGGAGAAGCAGTCTCGAAATCTCCCGCCGGGCGCTTCGCGCCGATTCAGGCGCACGAAGGGCACGGAATACGGCAAGCGTCTGCGAGAGAAGCAGAAGGTCAAGCGGTATTACGGTCTTTTCGAAAAGCAGTTTCGCAGGTATTTTGAAAAGGCGCAGCGGTCGAGACAAAACACCGGAGAGGCCCTATTGGGATTTCTCGAGCGTCGTCTCGACAATGTTGTGTGCAAACTCGGATTTGCGTTGTCGAGAAAGTCCGCCCGAATCGGGATCGTCCACAACCATTTCACGGTCAACGGGCAAAAGGTGAACAAGCCCGGATACCTCGTGAAGAAGGGCGACCGAATCGGGGTACACAAGCGCGATCGCAGTCGGAAGATGGTAAAGGCCCTCCTGGATGCCGATCCTGGACGGCCCATGCAAAGTTGGTTGAAATTGGACGCGGGTCAACTTGCAGGCGACGTTTTGGGCCTGCCGACGCGTGACGACGTTCAGATACCGGTTGAAGAGCAGTTGGTCGTCGAGTTTTGCAGTCGATGAGCGGCTCGGATCGATAGCACGCAAGGTGATGAAACGCATGTTATCCGGATTGACCGGTGTAGCGTGACGGTACGGACTCGCCCGGGTCCCTAGCTCCAAGTTGGGAGGTCAATACGATGCGAATAAGATGGCGCGGATTGGAATTGCCGTCGCGCGTGCAGCGCGATGAAGCCATCAGCACCGACAAGTACGGCTGTTTTGTGATCGAGCCGTTCGAGCGAGGATTCGGGACGACGGTCGGCAACAGCCTGCGCCGGATCCTCCTGTCCAGCTTGGCGGGGGCGGCGGTGACGCACGTCAAGATCAAGGGGGCGGATCACGAATTTACGACGCTTCCCGGCGTGGTCGAGGATGTGACCGCGATCATACTGAACGTCAAGGAGTTGATCATCCGGTCGACGGGCAGCGAGCCCAAGACGATGCGGATCGCCGGGTCGGGCAAGAAAGGGGAAACCGTCCAGTTCCGGGCGCGAGAGATCGTGTTGGATCCGGCGCTTACGGTGGTGAATCCGGACCAGTTGCTGGCCACGCTGACCGACGACGTCGAATTCGAGATGGAAATGACGGTCGCGAACGGTCGCAGCTACGCGCAAGCCGAAGAGCACAAGTCGCAGGAAGACGGTCAGATCATCGGCGTGATTCCGGTCGACTCCGTGTTTTCTCCGGTTGTGCGGGTGAGATATCGCGTTGAAGACACCCGCGTCGGCCAGCGGACGAACTACGACAGGTTGGTTCTCGAGATCTGGACTAACGGCACGATTTTGCCAGAAATGGCGTTGGTTGAGGCGGCGAAGATCCTCCGCAAGCATCTGAATCCGTTCGTTCAGTACTTCGAACTGGGCGGCGGACTGGCGCTGGGCGGCGAGCTGAGCGAGGTCGACGGCGGGTTCTCGGTGGACCACAGCAAGTTGTCGATTCCGATCGCGGACCTCGAGTTGTCGGTCCGGGCGGCGAACTGCCTGGAATCGGCCAAGATCGGGACCGTGGGCGAACTCGCGCGGTGTACCGAAGAACAGTTATTGCAGCTTCGGAGTTTCGGCAAGACGTCGCTACGAGAAGTCAAGCGCAAATTGGCGGACTTCGGACTGTCGCTGGGGCTGTCGGCGGACGCGTCGGATTCGTCGGATTCGTCGGTCCAGGAAACGGAAATGTTGGGAGAGGCCACGACCGACGGCGGTTCGCTCGGTTCGATTTCGCCGGCGGGTTTCACGCCGGAATCTGTTAGATCGCCGGACGCGGCGCCCAGCAGCAATTGACGCATCCGTGATGGTAGGTGAAGCATGAGACACAAAGTTGCCGGCCGGCATTTATCGCGAACGACGGCGCATCATACGGCGATGCGCCGAAACATGGCGCAGAGTCTGTTTCAATTCGGACAAATCGAGACCACGATCAGCAAGGCCAAGGAACTTCGTCCTTTCGTCGAACGGCTCATCACAATGGCTCGAAAGGGCACTTTGCACGCACGCCAACGGCTGGTTGCCGAATTGGGCGATCGGGCCGTTATCGACAGGGACCAGCAAGAGGCCTATGACGCGATGTCCGAGGCCCAGCGGAACAAAGTGCTGTTCGCGCGATCGGGACGGCGGCATCGGGCCGGAAACGTGCCGGCGGGCTATAACAAGAAGAAGATACCGTTTGTTGCCCAGTCCGTTATCAACAAGTTGATGGTTGAAATCGGTCCGCGATTCGCCGATCGAAACGGCGGCTACACGCGGATCATTCGCCTCGCCAAGCGGCGTATCGGCGACAACTGCGATCTGGCCATTCTGCAGCTTGTCGGCAGTGACGAGCCGGCCGCGGCGACTGATCGGCGGAAGAGCACGAGTCGCAGACGCGTAGTCACACAAAACCGCATACGTCGCCTGGAAGGCAAGGCCGCTGGAAAAAGGTCCCGGTCCCGTGCAAAGGCCACGGCGTCCAAGAAGCCCGAACGGGCGAAATCGGATGTCGAAGACGGCGATCGGCCGCAGCCTTCCGACGATCCATCAAGGGAAGAATCGAAGTGATCGGTTCGATCGATCATTGCGGGTGACTTGGTGTCGACCACGGATTGCGTTTTCTGCAAGATCATCGGTGGATCGATCCCGGCGTTGAAGATACTGGAAACTGCCGATGCTTTGGCGTTTCTGGACATCAACCCGCTGGCGCCCGGACATTGTCTCCTCGTCCCCAAGCGCCACGTGCAAGGCATCCTCGATGTCCCGGCGGACTTGCTCGCCGGATTGACCGCCCCTTTTCCAAGACTCGCGAAAGCTCTGCTTCAGGCGACACAGGCGAGCGGCCTCAATATCCTTCAGAACACGGGTGAATCGAGCGGCCAGGCCGTTTTTCACTTGCATTTTCATTTGATTCCTCGGATAGACGGCGACAAACTCGGATATCGCTGGAATGCGGGGGCGTATCCGTCCGGGGAGGGTGAGCGGCTC
>JAPULF010000300.1 GCA_027295245.1 Planctomycetota bacterium | reverse complement strand
CTTCCGATGGAAGATGCCCGCGCAGCGGGTGTGGTCGCTGTGGTTGTGCGAGAGGATGAGGGCGTCGCAGTCGTGCAGGCTGCGTCCGTGGCGGGCGGCCCGGGCGGTAGCGGATCGGCCGCTGATTCCGGCGTCGAAGATGAGGCGCACGTCGCCGGCCTCGACGTAGACGGCGTTGCCGTTGGAGCCCGATTGCAGGGAGAACGTGATCATGCGTGTGTGTGACCGATGGATGAGGCAGTCTTGCTCCGTGTCGTAGGGCGAAGTCTAGCGGGCGAGTGATTAGATGGCCATGGGCACAGGAGATTCAGCATGTGGTATACCACGGTCGCACAGTCCGTCCCCCGCCCCTGGAAGGGACGGGGCACCCAAGCATGAGTTTCCACCGGTTGGAAACCGGTGCCACAGGAAACCGGAGCCACAGGCATTCGGGTGTCGTGAACCTGGGTCGGCGATATACTCCCGCGCGGGCACGATAGCGGGAGACAACATGCCGACGATCGTACACGTGACGCACGAGGCGGTTCTGAAGATTGGCGGGATCGGTACGGTCCTGGAGGGGCTGATCACCTCGCGGGCGTACGACGAGGCGGTGGGGCGGACGATTCTGTTGGCCCCGTTGTTCAATCGGGACGGAGGCGTGGACGATCGGCTGGGGCCCGGCGGCGAGGTGCAGTATTCGTCCGTCGATGGCCGCACGGACCATCCGCTGTCGGGGGCGTTTCGGGCCATTCAGGATGAATTCAGGGTCGAATTGGTATACGGCCGGCGACTCTTTCGCGATCCGTTGAGCGGGCTTCAGGCTCGGCCGGAAGTGATCCTGGTCGAGGTGAATCGGGCGGCGCCCGATCGGGTGAACGAGTTGAAGGGGCGGTTTTTCTCGACGTTCGGGATTGCGTCGGATCGGTACGAGCAGAGTTGGGAATACGAGCAGTACGTGCGTCTGGCGGAGCCGGGGTTGGCGGCGATTCGGGCGTTGGGGGCGGCGGCCGGCGACGGGGAGTGCGTGATCGTGGCCCACGAGTTCATGGGTCTGCCGACCGCGCTGGCGGCGAAGCTGCACGGCGAGTGGGGGATGCGGACGGTCTACCACGCCCACGAGGTCGGGACGGTGCGTCGGATCGTGGACCGGCATCCCGGTCACGACACGATGTTCTACAACGTGTTGCGCAAGAGCCGCGAGGCGGGGCTGTACGTGTCGGACGTGTTCGGGGATCAGAGCGACAGCTTTCGGCATGCGCTGGTGGAGGCGAGCCGGTTTCTGGATGTGACCTTGGCCGTGGGTGATTATGTCGTCGAGGAATTGAAGTTCCTGTCGCCGGAGATGGAACGCTCGAACATTCGGCTGGCGTACAACGGGATTCCGGCGTATTCGATCACGCTTGAGGAGGCGTCCACGAGCAAACGGCGCTTGCAGGATTATGTCGAGACGCTGCTGGGGTATCGGCCGGACCATGTATTCACGCACGTGACGCGGATGACGCCGAGCAAGGGGCTTTGGCGGGACCTTTGGGTCATGCGGTACATCGAGGAGGCGTTCCGCAAAGAGAATCGCACGGCGGTGTTGCTGGTGCTTTCGACGGAGATCGGTGGGCCGCGGCGGCGCGAGGACATTCTGCACATGGAGCGCTGGTGGGATTGGCCGGTGGCCCATCGCGAGGCCCCGCCCGACCTTTCAGACGGGGAGGCCCTGTTCTATGCCGGGGTCCAGCAATTCAATGCTCGAGCCCGGAATTGCAAGGTGTTGTTTATCAATCAATTCGGATTCGATCGGGCCCATTGTGGGGACCGGATGTCGGAAGAGATGGAGTTCTGGGACATTCGCCGGGGGAGCGACCTGGAATTCGGTCAGTCTATATACGAGCCGTTCGGGATTGCCCAGTTGGAGGCCCTTTCGTTCGGGTCGCTGGCGGTGATGACCAACGTTTGCGGGTGTGCGGGTTTCGTGCAACGGATATCGGGGCCGGCGGGGACGCCGAACGTGATAGTGGCCGACTATACGCGTTACCGCCCGGAAGAGGACACGATCGAGGCGTACCAGGGTCTGGAACGCCCTGAACGCGAGAAGTTCAACGAGCAGGTCGCCCGTGAAGTGGCCGCCGAGGCGTTGCGGCGATTGCCGCGGACCGGGGAAGAGAAGTCGGCGTTCCTGGCCGGAGGATACGCGTTGGCCAGCGAGATGAGCTGGGACGTGATCGCGACGAACTATTTCCTGCCGGCGGTGCAGGAGATTTGCAGACGTGGTGAAGGGGCCGACGCGGCCTGAAGGAGCGGCGAGTTGATCGTAGAGACATTGCTGGCGTCGGCGGAGAAGGGCGGGGGGCGTCCCGCGGT
The DNA here is from genome assembly GCA_027295245.1 of Planctomycetota bacterium. Taxonomy (GTDB): domain Bacteria; phylum Planctomycetota; class Phycisphaerae; order UBA1845; family UTPLA1; genus JAPULF01. The sequence goes on along the minus strand of JAPULF010000300.1, from coordinate 1,090 downwards.
GTCGGATCCGTTTCGATCGCTGGATTTCGGGAATCTGGTTCGGTTTGCGAACGTGATGCGCCGGCAGATCGATTCGGCCACGAAGGCGGCAAACGTCGGAATTCTCATGCCGTCGACCTGCGCGTTCGCCGGGACATTCTACGGGGCCCTTTGGTCGGGTCGGGTGGCGGTGCCGCTGAATTTCCTGCTTCAGCCGAGCGAATTGGCCGCGGTCGTCAAGGATGCGGACATCGATACCGTGTTCGCGATCAAGCCGTTTGCGAAACTCGCGGAATCGCTGGACGTAAAGGTCTTGTATATGGAAGACCTTCCGCTCAAGCGCGAAATGGTAATGCAGCGTTTGCGAAAGACGCCGGCCGCCCCGCGCGTCGACGACGACGAACCGGCCGTGTTGCTTTATACATCCGGGACGTCGGGTGCGCCGAAGGGGGTTTGTCTTTCGTATGGGAGCCTTCGACACGATGTGAATGGGTGCATCGAGCACGCCCGATTGACGGGGGAGCACCGGTTCCTGGGGGTTCTTCCGCTGTTTCACAGCTTCGGGCTGACGGCCATGTTGCTGTGCCCGATGGCCTTGGGTTCGCCGGCCTTTTATCTGCCGCGATTTCAACCGGCCGCGGTGTTGCGGATGGCGAAGGAGCACCGCATCAGCGTGACGATGATGATCGCGAGCATGTACTCCGCGATCCTGCGATCGAAGGGCGGCGAGGACGACTCGTTGAAGACGGTCGAGTATCCGATCAGCGGCGGGGAAGCCCTTCCGATGGCCGTGTTCGACGGCTTCAAGAAACGTTTCGGGATCGAGATCTTGCAGGGCTACGGCATGACTGAGGCGTCGCCGGTGGTGAGCATCAACGTTCCGTGGTCGCACAAGATCGGCTCGGTCGGCCGGGCGATTCCGGGGGTGACGGTTCGGGCGTTCGACGACGACGGGAAGGAGCTGCCGACGGATGGCATCGGCGAATTGCGGATACGCGGGCCGGTCGTGATGCAGGGGTATTACAAGAAGGCGGCGGACACGCGCGAGGCGGTGACGCCGGACGGTTGGTATCTCTCGGGCGACATGGGGTCGGTGGACTCGGAGGGGTTT
>JAPULF010000030.1 GCA_027295245.1 Planctomycetota bacterium | reverse complement strand
AACTGATCAAGCGTCCGCACGGCATCATCGTGAACACCGGCCCGACCGGCTCCGGAAAGACCACCACGCTGTACGCCGCACTGAACACGCTGAACGAACCGAGTGTCAAGATCCTCACGGCGGAGGACCCGGTCGAGTACGACATCGACGGGATCATCCAGTGCCAGATTAACGCCGACATCGGACTGACGTTCGCCCGATGCCTACGCAGCTTTTTGCGTCAGGACCCCGACATCGTTCTGATCGGTGAGATTCGAGACCTCGAGACGGCCGAGATCGCGATCCAGGCGTCGCTGACGGGTCACTTGGTCTTCAGCACACTTCACACCAACGACGCCCCCTCGGCGATCGCCCGAATGCTCGACCTGGGCCTTGAACCGTTTTTGATCACGGCGACCTTCGAGGCCATTGTCGCCCAGCGTCTCGTTCGACGAATCTGCAAGAACTGTAAGGACGAGTTCACGCCGACCGAAGAGATGCTCATGGAACTGGAGCTGAAGCCGGAAGACGTGGAGGGCCAGATCTTCTACTTCGGGGCCGGCTGCGACTACTGCAATCACACCGGCTATCGCGGCCGGATCGGCATCTACGAGATCATGCTTTTCGGCGACGAGATCCGAAACCTCATCATGAAACACGCCTCCACGAACGTTCTGCGCGAGGCCGCGCAGCGAAACGGCATGCGCTCGCTGCGCGAGGCCGGACTCCTGGCCATCTACGACGGCATCTCCACGATCGAGGAGGTCGTGCGCGAAACGCTGATCAGCGATTAGGGCGTATTCAGATTGCAGCGAGCTACAGGATCCGCCTTCCGCGCTGAACTTGATTGCGCCGAGGCGCTATGCAGCCATTGAATCGAGACTCAACGAAACAGATGTGCCTTGAAACATCGGCGGCCGAAACTCAAACGGGCAGAAGCTGTGGTACGTCAAACCGCACCGCGAATCCGATTCGATCCTGATCGCGCGATACGATCTTCACGGCCGTGCGAATCACGGTTCCGTAGCCGAGCGACGCTCCGAGGTGTTCGGATACGAGGGCCGCATCCTCCGCGTTGGCGATGCGAACCTGGTAGCGCTGACCGACCGCCAGTCCGAAGCCCACCGGGGCAGTGGCCCGCAGACCCGCGTCGGAAACATCCTCCGTCTTGCAACGCAGAACCGAGCGGCCTGCCAGGTCGAGAAGCCAGACATCACACGTTATCGAGCGACGGGTGAAATCACGCCGATCGGTACGATTGCGCCCAAGGCCCCAGCGATCGAACAAAGGCGGCTTCGCGATGTGCGGCGAGCCGATGGGAATGGGCGTCGGCAGATTGTTGGACGACATGTGGGCCTCCTTGCTTTCGATCGGGCGGCGACACCGATTGAAAACGTTCGCTCGATGTCGACGGCGGGTCCGATTCGGTTGCCACATTTCCTCGACGGGCCACCGTGGCAATTCCGGCAACATGCCCGCGAGACGACGACAGAGTCCTTTCCCCGCCCTTTTTGCACTGGGCGTGCCGAACCATCCGGCACGTTTCCGACATGGGCACACTCGGCGCCGCTCGTATCGGATTCTCTCAACGGCGACGCCTGTCGCCGAACGACTCAACCCAAGATTGCGCTTCCGCGAGATGACCGGACGCGAATGAAGCCGAGCCGGGCTCGCGCGTCAGCGTTGCAACATGATTCTACAAGGGCGAATTATAAGCATTCGGGCGACATCGTCAAGAAAAGAGTCGCTTGCATCCATCGGATTTGGCGGGCCGTGGACGAGGGTCAACCCACGCTAGCAGTACTGGAAACGCGATTTTGGCAACCACCGACGATCGTGTGCGTGGCGCGACCCTTCAGATTCCATCCGTCGTACGGACAGTTTCGGCTCCTCGAACGGAACGATTCCGACTCGACGGTCCAGGACAAATCCGGATCGATGATCGTGACATCGCCCGGGCCCGCGATCGCCAGCGTACCCTGCTTCAAGTCGAGCACGTCGGCCGGATTGGCGGTCATTCTTGCAATCAGGCCCGGCCAGTCGAGGTGGCCCGGCTCGATGAGGGCTTTTGCAAATAGACCCAGCGCAACGTCCAACCCCACGATGCCGAACGGGGCGCTCTGGAAATCCAGCTCTTTTTCGTCGCGTCCGTGCGGGGCGTGGTCGGTCACGAGACAGTCGATTGTGCCGTCCACGACGCCGGCGATGCAGGCTTCGACATCCCGCCTGGTCCGCAGAGGCGGGTTCATCTTGCAATTCGTGTCGTACGAACCGACGTCTTCCTCCGTCATCAGCAGGTGATGCGGACAGACTTCGGCGGTCACCGCGACTCCGCTGGATTTGGCCTTGCGAACGAGTTCGACGGCCCCCGCCGTCGAGATATGTTGCACGTGGTAACGGGCCCCGGTATTGCGTGCGATCAGAAGATCGCGCTCGATCATGACTTCTTCGGCAATCGCCGGAAGGCCCGGCAAGCCCAAACGTGTCGCCGTCACGCCCGCATTCATGCTACCGCCGGCCGCCAGATCAGGGTCTTCGCAGTGTTGCAGGATGGGCTTGCCGAGCATGGCGGCATACTGCATGGCCCGAAACATCACTGCCGAGTTGGCAACGCCGCACCCGTCGTCGGTGAATGCCACCGCTCCGGCCCGAACCATTTGCCCCATCTCCGCCAATTCGGCGCCCTTGCGGCCCTTTGTGATGGCCCCGACGGGAAACACGTTGCAAAGCCCGGCCCGCGTCGCCTGTCGATAGACGAACTCGATTTCCGCCTCGGTATCCAGGGGCGGATCGGTGTTGGGCATGCAAACAATCGCTGTAAACCCGCCCGCAACCGCGGCGGCCGATCCCGAGGCGATCGTTTCCTCGTCTTCGTTGCCGGGCTCGCGGAGGTGTACGTGCATGTCGATCAGGCCCGGGCAGACGATCAAGCCCGAGGCATCGATGATTTCGGCATCTTTGTCGGGCGGCCCGCCGATTGCCGCGACCTTGCCATCGACGATCGCCAAATCGGCAACTCGGTCCAGGGCCTGTGCCGGGTCAATGACCCGGCCACCTTTAATATGCAGATGTCGGGCCGTGGCGTCGATCTCACTACGATTGAGGCTTGAAATGACAGTCCCTCCCGAAGGTACAGCCGCTTATGGCCGCCCGCGACAGTCTAAACGATCTCGGTTGGCGCGGCGTCGATC
>JAPULF010000003.1 GCA_027295245.1 Planctomycetota bacterium | reverse complement strand
AACTACATGATGCCGGTCATGATGTGCGCCATGATTCCGGCCATGGTGGTCTCCTACATGCCGAGCATCCGGCTCGAAGGCGCCCTGCTGGTGGTGCCGGTGGCGAACATCGTCGTGTTAATACGAGAACTCCTGCTCGGGAATCAAGACATCGCGGCCACCGCGGTTGCGCTGCTGTCGACCTGCATGTATGCGGGTGTGGCAGTGTCGGTGGCGGCGCGGCTGTACGGCAATGAAGCCGTATTGTTCAGCGACGTGGGCAGCTACAAGACGCTGCTGCTGCGCCGCTACTTCCGGCCGCGGGCACGGCCGACGTTGGAGGAGGCGTTGCTGCTTTTGGCGTTGGTCTTTCCGATCAACTTCTATTGGCAGTCGTGGATGATCGATCTGGACTCCAGCGGGGCTCGGTTTAAGTGGGTTCTTGCGGTCGCGCAGGTGGCCATCCTGGCGGGGCCGGCGGTGTTGCTGGCATGGTATCGCAAGTTGGACTTGCGGGAGACCTTTTCGCTTCGCGTTCCCAGTCCGGTCCAACTGTCGGGGGCGGTGTTGGTCGCGGTCGCCGCGGCGCCGATGTCGCTGTTGATCTATCGGATTCAGGTGCGCGTGTTCGGGGCGCCCGGCTCGCTCGAGATGCTCGAACAGTTGGATGTCCAGCTCGCGGCCGGTTCGGCCTTCACCGCGTTTATCTTCTTCGCATTGTTGCCCGGGGTGTGCGAGGAGGTCTTGTTTCGCGGCCTCCTGCAGTCGGGCGTGCGCGACAAGTTCGGGGTCATCGGCACCGCGGCTTTGGTCGGCGTGTTATTCGGCATGTTCCACATGGCGCTGGTTCGGCTGCCCGTGACCACGGCCATGGGAATTCTGTTGACCTTTGTATGTTTACGAAGCGGCTCGATTTTCCCGGCGATGCTCATTCACGTGGCCAACAACGCTGTTCCGGTTCTCGCGCAACGCGTCGAGTTATTGCGAGATTTTTACGGACCGAGTTTGGTCGGCGAGGCGACGTTGGCGGCGACCTTCGACGGTCGGATGATCGCGTTTATCGCGGCGTTCGTGGCGGGCTTGGCGCTGATTGTGTACGGTCGGGCTGCGAATCGTCGCATCGGTTGACGCTACAGCAGGGCGTGGGTCACGTTCATTTATACAAGTGTGTACGAATGGCGCGGGTCGGCTGGGCGTCGCGGCCGTCGGGCTAGGGAATGGGCGTCGTGGTTCCCGAGCCGGCGGTGGTCGGGTTGGGGATGGTTGCCGACTCCGGCGGTGTGCCGCCAAAAAGGCCCGAGAGCGTATTGAAGAGGCCGTCGAATATGCCGAAGGACGCGCCGAGGGTCAACGTGTCCATCAGGCCGATGATCGAGTCGAAGACGGACTGCATGATCAGCGCTGCCGACTCACGGACGAACGAATCTTCGATCGGGGGCTCGACGCCCGGCGGAACAATCCCACCTTGCGTCCCGGCGATGCCCGCCTGAATCCAGAGGCCGGGCCGGCGGGCCTGCAGAGAGCCGTTGGTTGTTGTGGCGAATTGGTTTTCGATGATATTCGGAGGTCGAACGCCGCCGCCCTCATCCTGGGCCTGCGCGGTTCCGCCGAACAAGCAAACGATTCCAGCCGCAACGGCCAGAGCAATCAGGACTTGGCGATTCCAAACAGATTTCATGATCTTCTCCCGCATTGATGAACTCCTGCAAGATTATAACGAATCGCCTCGACCGGGTCGCGGATCGGTCCAAATCCGCCGCGAGTTCGCCGAAGGCCGCCGGTCGTCGCCGTAAGTATCGGCGAAATAAGCGGTCTACGGTTAGCGCGGCCTCCTGAGACCCTGGATGTTACCGGTCCCAAGGGTGAGGGTGAGAGCTGCGCTATTTGGCGGGCTTTTCGGCGGTTGTGGCTGTTTCGGCCGACATGACGCGTTGAATTGCGACACGTGTAAAGGTGATCTTGGTGTTGTTGGACTCGTCAACCTTCAGGGTCACCTCGTCTTCCTTGACGGTCGCGACCGTGCCCACGATGCCGCCGATCGTGACCACACGGTCGTTTTTCTTGATTTGGGAGAGCATCTTGGCACGCTTCTTCTTTTCTTTGCTCTGCGGCCGAATCAGCAGGAAGTAGAAGATCAGACCCATCACGGCAAACATGGGCAGGTAATCAAACAGACCCACAGGTTTTCCGCTTTGAGAAAGGGTTGCCAGGGCAAACATGCCCGGTGTCGCTAGCATTCTGCAGCCTCGTCGTTATTGGGGGCTCGCGAGGCCCGATCTTCGCACTGTCGAATCATGTCATCGAATGTGTCGGAGGCGATGGCATCGCGTATCCGCCGCATCCAGCGCTGATAGTACGCGATGTTGTGGAGCGAGACCAGTATCGGTCCCAGCATCTCTTTCGCGAGAAACAAGTGTCGTAAATAGCCCCTGCTAAAGTGCTTACAGGTATGGCAGTCACACGTTTCCTGAATGGGTCGGGGGTCGGCGCGGAGATCGGCGTTACGCATTCGGAGGAAGCCGTCGGGGACGAAGGCGTAGGCGTTTCTGCCGTTTCGGGTGGGCATGACGCAATCGAACATGTCGATGCCGGATGCAACCGCGCGGAGGATATCGATGGGTCTTCCGACGCCCATGAGATATCGGGGCCGATCGGTCGGCATGTGCGGGACAAACTGTGGCAGGAATTGGGCCATCTGGTCGGGGGTGTCGCCGACCGCCAGTCCGCCGACGGCGTAGCCCGGGAAGTCGATCTCCACGAGGGCGTCGAGGCACCTGCGGCGGAGGTCGAGATCCAGGCCGCCCTGGACGATGGCGAACAGGGCCTGGTCGGTTCTGGTTTGTGCACGCTTGCACTCGCCGGCCCATCGGACGGAACGGTCGACGGCCCGCTCGAGTGCGCCGTCGGCCGCCGGCAGGCGGACGCACTCGTCGAAAGCCATGATGATGTCGGCGCCGAGGTTTTCCTGGATGCCGACGGCCCTTGCGGGATCGAGCCGGAACTCGGCGCCGTCGATATGCGATCTGAAGGTGACGCCCCGGTCGTCGACGGACCTGAGGGTCGCCAGGCTGAAGACCTGGAACCCGCCGCTGTCGGTCAGGAGGGGTCGGTCCCAGCCCATGAATGTATGGAGTCCGCCCAGCTCGGCGATGACGTCGTCGCCGGGTCGCAGGGCGAGGTGGTAGGTGTTGGCGAGCAGGATCTCCGCGCCGGCTTCGTGGAGGTCGCGGGGGGCGATCCCCTTGACGGCGGCTCGGGTCCCGACCGTAATAAATACCGGCGTATCTATGGTGCCGTGCGGCGTCTCGAGGCGTCCCAGCCGGGCGGGGGTACGGCTGTCGGATCGGACGACATGGAAACTGAATGGCATGCTCGGTCGACTCTCGTCTTCACGTCCGGCGCTGTGGGCGACGCGGCAGTCTACAACGATCGAGATCGTACCGGAATTCGAGTGGCGTTGCATCGACCGCGGACGGAGTCGGCGCGGACCCGCCGAACACATATATACACTTGTATATTATGTTGCGATGCGGCCTCGCGAGCCCACTTTCAGGCTGTCCCGCGGGGCCGCTTGACACTCCCGAGGCGGCCCCATATACTTGTCGGGCTTGGCAGAGTCGTCGGCTCGGAGTCCCGGTCGGTCCGGGTCGACAGGGTGCGTAGGATATACGCACCCTTGGCATGGCATAACAGGAGGCGAGAATTGGCCAAGGGTTCGACACCGCGCAACGGGCGGTCCGCACGTTCGTCGCAGCGCAAAGATGCCGCGCGGTTGCAAGACGGCGCCGCGGTGCGGTCCGCGAAACCGTCGGGCAAAGAGGGTACACCCGTGCCGGCGTCGAAGCCGCGATTCCCGGCGGACGAGATGGAGACGTACCGGCTCCTGCTTTTGAAGAAACGATTGGAACTGGTCGGCGACGTGGACCACATGGAGGCGGAGGCCCTCAAGAAGAATCGCATGGACGCGACCGGCGATCTCTCGATGATGCCGATTCACATGGCCGATATAGGAACGGACAACTACGAGCAGGAGTTCACGATCGAGCTGATCTCGGGCGAGCAAGAGACGCTCAAGGAAATCGACGCGGCGTTGGCGCGAATTCGGGACGGAACCTACGGCATTTGCGAGGGGACGCACAAGGCGATTCCGAAGGCCCGGCTGAAGGCGAAGCCGTGGGCCCGTTACCGCGTCGAACACAAGCGGTTTCTGGAAGAAAACGGCAGACGCTGAACCGAGGGATCGGCCGCAGTGCCCATGTCGACAGATTCTCACGTCCATCAAGACGAAGCGGGAGCCACGGGGTCGCCGGAGATCGCGTGGGCGTTCCGGCATCCGATGAGTCACGTTCGGCTTTGGATCGCCGTGGTCGGCGGGCTGGGACTGGATCTTTGGTCGAAAGAGTGGGCGTTCAGCACGCTGAAGTGGAACGAAAGCCGCACGATCGTCGAGAGTTTTCTGGGGTTTCATCTTTCGCTGAATCCGGGGGCGCTGTTTGGATTGGGCGACGGGTTTGCGCCGATCTTCGTGGGTGCGTCGGTGCTGGCGCTGATTTTCGTGCTGTACTTGTTCGCGAATTCGTCGGCGAAGCAGTGGAGCCTGCACTTGGCCTTGGGGTTGGTGCTGGCTGGGGCGGTGGGGAATCTCTACGACCGGACCACGCAGGAGGCGTGCGTCGTTCGGTTGGAGGGGCCGCAGGGATCGCGGCGGGCGATCGGGACGCTGCAATCGGCGGACGGCGAGAGCGTGACGATCGTGGACTATGGGACGAGGGACCGGAATCCACGGACGTGGCCGATTGCCGGAGGATCGACCGGTGATCGCAAGCGGCTGGAGATCGTGGAATACGGTCCGCAGCCGGTTGTGCGGGATTTCATCAAATTCGAGGTGAAGATCGCGGGTCGGGAGATCTATCCGTGGATTTTCAACGTGGCGGACGCGATGCTGGTCGTGGGGGTCGGGATTCTGCTGATGAACTTCTGGCGGGAGCGGAAGCATCACGAGCCGGCGGAGGGTGCCTAGGGCGGTTTTTTGCTCGATGGGCGGCGGTTCGGTTAGCGACATTTTTTGTCTGGGCTCCATTCCTGGGGTGCAACAACCTGCAACTTCTGGTCACTCCCTCGATTTCGGGGCCGCTGGGGCCGTTTCGGTTGCACCGGGCGGTGCAAGTTGCAAGGTATTCAGTTGTCAGTTGTCAGTTGTCAGTTCTCAGTTCTCTCGCCCCGCTCCGCCACGGCGGACGTTCCGCGCCGGCGGACCTGCGGCTTCGGCACGGCGGGGCTTTTTTTGTGCAACTGGGCGCAACTGGGCGCAACTGGGCGCAACTTTTGCAATTGACCCTC
>JAPULF010000299.1 GCA_027295245.1 Planctomycetota bacterium | reverse complement strand
ACGCAAGGAAGGGCGGGCCGCCGTGACCACCACCCCGTCCGAGCGATCGCCGTAGGTGATCTTCGTGAAGACCGACTTTGTGACTCGAGTGAGGGCCGCGCCGGGTTCTTTTGCCAGGGAGCGGGCCCATCGAAGTCCGGGTTCGTCCAGAAGTTCCGTGCAATAAAAGATTCGGCGCGGACGCACCCCTGCGGCGATCGCACGTTCGATTTCGCGGCGGCCGTCGATCAGGATGTCGGCGCCGGTTTCGTGCGACCGACGGCGGCGCAGCCTGACCAGTTCCTTGACCGCGGGGTTGGCGAGGCTGGTGATGATCTCGTTCACTACGGTCGTCTACCTCGCATCGAAGGCGGCTGGGCGATGATTGCGACGTTTATTGAATTTTCGCCGGGCCGCGATCGCCGAAGTCCGCCGGGTCGCGGATGGATTCGAGGCTGAAACGATCGTCCGTCCGCGCGTAGAGCGAACCGCCCATTCGACCCACCGCCCGAAGCCGGGCCGGGTCGCATGTCATGTCGCCTTCCGACAACACGGCATCATCCACGTGAACCGCTATCACGTCGCCGAATACGGCCTGCCCCCCTGCCGGCCCCTCGCCCAGCGAAACAACCTGTCGAAGCCGGCACTCGATGTTGACCGGGCTCGCCTTGACCAGAGACGCCTTGACCCTTCGTGCGGGCGTCGGCGTCAATCCGCTCTTTTCAAACTCGCTGATACCATGCTCGAATTCGGTGCTGCAGATGTTCATGCGCTCCGCGATCGGCTCCGTGACCGTGGCAATAACGAATTCGCCGGTCGCTTCGATGTTGGTGAGCGTGTCCTTCTTACGACTGTGCCGGTTGATCGCCGGGCAGAATACGATCACCGGCGGATTCGCCGACATCATGTTGTAAAAGGAGAACGGCGCCAGGTTGGCCCGGCCCTGAGCGTCAACGGTCGATGCAAACGCAATAGGCCGCGGCTGGATGAACGACAAGTAAAGCCGGTGCATGGCCCGCCAGGAATGTTCCGTGTTGTCGAGGTCGATGTACATGAGTTTTGCGGGTCCACGGTTGCGAACCGCTCCCTTACCCCCGATCGAGATCGGGACGGCCCTGAACGCAGGTTGCGGTTCTATTCAAAATGGCTTGTCAAGACTGGTCCTGCTCGACCGTGTTTTCCAGTTCGCCCATGCCGTCGAAGGCGAGCTTGATCTTGTCGCCGGACTTCATGAATCGTTGCAGCTCGGCCCCGCAACCTCCGCCGACGGTTCCGCTGCCGAGCACGTCGCCGGGAAAAAGTTGCCGGCTGCAACTGGCGAAGGCGATCATGGTCTCGAACGTGTGGTGAACGTCGCCGTAGCGGCCGTCCGTCCATGGCTCGCCGTTGACGTACGCCTTCATGCGAACCGAGCCGAGGTCCGCAATTTCGTCTTTCGTGACGAGGTACGGGCCCAGGGCGCTGGCGAAGTCCTTTCCGGGGGCGGGGCCCATGTTGATGGGCATGGCCTTCTTCTGCCGCATTCTTGCCGAGAGGTCGTTCAGGATGGTGTACCCGGCGATGGCGTCGGTCGCGGTTTCGGGCGTGGCGTTGCGGATCGCTTTGCCGATGACGCAGGCCATTTCGCACTCGAAGTCCATCTTCTCCTCGCCCACCGGGTAGTACGCGGTCATGCCGTGGCCGAGCATGCTGGTTGCGTTGGAGTTGTAATACGCCGGGATCTCGTACCACTCGGGCACGATGAAGTCGAGCCCGCGCTGCTTGCGCATGGTCATGACGTGCTGCTCGAAGGCGTAGAAATCCATGTACTGTGACGGACGCAGCACGCATGGGCCGAAGGAAACCGACTCGGGGTTGACCCCTTCATCCGCCGACAGCTCCGCGACTTCCTTGCGAAATGCCGTCCATTCGGGCCCGGCCGCGACGCACGCGCTGAGCACGCCGACGCACTCGGGCGAATTGATATCGTGATGGCTCTTGGCCCGATCGGTGACGTCGACGATCTTCCCGTCGATCAGAACGCCGAGCCGGGCCCCGATCGGCACGCGGCGTTTCAGGTCGGCCTCGCGCTCTTCCGCCGTCTTGTAGAACTGACACAGCTTCATTCTTCGTTGTCCTCAATTGGCTAACGGAATCGATCAGATTGAAACGTTATGGTAGGGGCAATCCGGCGGCTTTGCGAGACGGACGAGACAGCAGAATCGCGCATCTCTCCCGGTCGAAAGGCCCTTTCCCGGTCGAGGTCGGCCGAGAGTCGCGATGTGCCTGAAAAACAAACAGGGCCGTGCCGTCTCCCCACGGCACGACCCGTTTGTATAAAAGCAGCAACCCGCTGGGGAAGACCCACGGGGGCCTCCACAACCACTCTCCCATAGCCGCGAAGCCATCCATGGGCTCCCCGTCAGGTTGCTTCATCCCGCTCACAGCCGCGGGACCCAATCCCCACTCCAACCCAAGATGGAGCACGCCGCGTGCCACGCCGGTATTTTGAGGGTGTGCGCACCCACTTTTCGCGGCGAATCGCATTTGAGGCGGTCCAAAGGGCGTTGTGTGTC
>JAPULF010000298.1 GCA_027295245.1 Planctomycetota bacterium | reverse complement strand
GAAATCCCGAGGGTCTTTCAGGGCTGATCAAGGGCTTAGACAATCCGGCCAGGTGAGGGACCTTTCACTGCCATGAAACGAAGGTAAATCGATCGCGGACAGAAAAAATTCAACTGGTGTCCAGTCGCCCCGATTGCCGCTTCGCGGCAATAGAGCAGGAGAGGGGGAGGAAATAGAGGGGAGAAAACCCAAGGGCCTTCCGGCAGCCGGAGCTTGGACTGGCAAACCCGCTGTCCGCTTGAAACGACTACGCGAAAAGCTCTCGAACCGGACGGGCCTTCTTGTCCTTGACGATTCGAAACGGACGCTTGTCCGGCGCGCGGTTCGTCTGGGAATAGTCGACGCCGATGGCGTCGCAGAGCGTGGCGTGCAGGTCGCCGACTCGGACGGGCCGCCGATCGACGCCCTTTCCTCCGTCGCTAAGGCCGACGCGCCGGCCGGGTTTGACGCCGCCGCCGATGACCGTGCTCCATACCTGCGGGTAATGGTCGCGGCCTTCGTTGCCGTTGATGCGCGGGGTTCGGCCGAACTCGCTTGTCAACACGACCATCGTTCGGTCAAACAATCCCTTGTGCCTGAGGTCCTGGACCAGCGTGCTGAATGCCGCGTCCAACTCGGCCGACTTGTTCGCCACGGTATCGAAATTGTCCTGGTGCGTGTCCCATCCCCCGAACGAGACCTCCACGAAGCGTACGCCGGCCTGGGTCAGGCGCCGGGCCAGCAGGCATCCCTGTCCGAACGCCGATTGAAAGCCGTATGCCTCGCGGAGCCGCTCGGGTTCGTCGTCGAGGTCGAAGACCTTGGCCGTTTGCGGGCGCATCATCAGCAGGGCGGCGTTGAAGTGCTGGGCGTACGCGGCAAGGGCGTGGTTGCGCGGGTGCTTCCGTTTGAAGGTCTTGTCCAGTTCGTCCAGGAGTTTCAGGCGATCGTTGAAACGCCGGGTGCCTAGCCCGTCGCGAATGACCAGGTTTGCGTCGCCGTCGGTGGCGTTGCCTACGTAGTAGGGGGCGTATTTCGGGCCGAGGTAGCCCGCCGCCCAGTCGATTCCGATGGAGACGTACGGCGGGAGAAAGCGGTCGCGCGGGCTGGGGCCCTTGTATTTCGCCAGCACCGAACCGAGTGTCGAATGCTTGATGCTGCTGATGGGGACGTAGCCGGTGTGCATTTGGTACGAGGCCCGGCTGTGATCGAACTCGTTGCTGGTCATGCTCCGGATGATCGACAGGTTGTTGAATTGCCGGGCGATCTTGGGCAGGTGTTCCGAGATCTGGATGCCCTCGGCCGCGGTTCGAATCGCCTCGAACGGCCCGCCGACGTCGGTCTTAGGTTGCGGGTCGAACGTGTCGATGTGGCTCATGCCGCCGGCCATCCACAACAGGATGATCGTGTCGGCGGTGTAGTCCTTCTTGCGAGGGGCGCCGTATAGAAACTCGGGGCTGAGCAGACCGAGGAAGGACGCCCCGCCCACGGCGCCGGCCGCCGAGCCTAGCCATTGCCGGCGCGTCATGCGTTGATAGCTTTCACATCCCCGGCACGTCATGATTTCCTCGCTTCCGACTAGAGCGGTTCACGATTGATTGTGGCAGCGCCGTCCCGGCGGTGTTCCCACAGGCGGGACGCCTGTGCCACAGGGGTCGGGGCCGGTGGCACCAGGGTACATGGGATGGTCTTCAAGTCGCGTCACCGGATGAATTGGAATTCCCGTGTATTGAGCAATGCCCACTGAAGATCTTCCCAGGATGAGTCGCGCTGCCCGCCCGCCAGAAACCGCAGGGCCATGGCGCGTTCCCTCTGCGTGGGCTGTCGGGTCAGTACCTGCACGAACAACGCCTCGACCGTCTGGTTGGTGTTGAATCGCCGCTGCTTCCGCCAGTATTCAATGGGATGATCCTGGTGCATCATCACCGCATCGTTGATCAAGTCGCCGTTCAACAAGGTCAGGGCCTGCTGAATGCCGCCGGCCGTGTTGCGCTCTTGCAGCGTCTCGCGGTCCGTGCATCCGAAGGCCCTTAGAAAGCTCCGTGGAGCGGGCGGATAGGTGACCTGTATCGAAGGAGTGAACCTCCGGTTGTCCGCCAGGTAGCGCCCGGTGGCGACCAGAATGGAGTCGTGAATCTGCTCCGCGCTCATTCGGCGCAGCAACATCCCGTTGTACAACGCGCCTTGGCCGATATCGGCCTGATCCGTCGCCTCGGTCCTCCTCCGACCGATTCGGGCCAAATGCTCCGTGGTGGTTTGCTGATAGGTCATGGAGTTTGCGATCAGCCGGAGAATGTGCTTGAGATCGTAATTGTGCTCGATGAATTCCATCGCCAGCCAGTCCAACAACTCCGGGTGAGACGGCTTGTTTCTAGGACTGAAATTGTCCTGTGGATTCACCAAGCCGATGCCCATCATCTTTTTCCATAGGCGGTTTACGGCGACCCGCGCAAAGAACGGGTTGTCGCGACGCGTGACCAAGTCGGCCAGTCCGCGCGTCCCGCGTCCCTGGTCCGAGGTGACGCCGGTTAGAAACGTACCTTTCCCCTTGTTCTGCCGCGATCGCACCTCCAGGAACGGATTGTTGATCTTGTTTCCCCGCCGAAACACGGTTTCGCGTTTGTAGGCGCGGGCCTGGGTGCCGCGCCAAAACGCGGCCATCCCGTCGAACTCGTCCTTGGTCCACCAATCGAACGGGTGATCGTGACACTGGGCGCACTTCAGTTGCATGCCGAGGAACGTCTGTGTGACGGTGACGGTCAGGTCGGCGGCATCGGCCCGGTCACGAAGGATGAACGCGGTTTCGGGTTTTTGCATCGGCCGACCTTCGGAGGCCAGCATCTCCCGAACCCAGCGATCATAGGGCCGATTTTCCTGTAGGCACTTGTGGATGTAGTTTTTCAGGGCGTTGCGGGGCGCGCCTCGAATCCGGCCCTTCTCGCGAAGCAGATCACCCCAAAACGTCGTCCAATGATCCGCGTATTGTTGCTGAGCAAGAAGGAGATCGACCCATTTCCCCCGGCGCTCGTCCTTTTTCCATTTGAGGTAGCGGTCCGCGATATCGGCAGCGGTCGGAATCACGCCCAAAAGATCCAGGCTCGCCCGGCGCGCAAAGTCCCAATCGTTGCATTGGCGCTTGGGCCGCTTCTTGTTTTCCTTGAGGGCGGTGAGAATGAAATTGTCGATCGGGTTGTACGGGCGGAATACGCCCATCCTTACCTCGGGGACCGACGGCTTCTCCGCCGGCAACGGAGCGAAAAACTTGCGATCACCCTTCGGCCGGGTTTTCTCGAACGTCGGTATCGGGGGGTCCTCGGCGAGCGTCCACGTCGCTGATATGAAGAACGCAACCAGCGGCAGCACCCGGCACAGCCGGTGAAATGTGGGCCTGACGGCGGTCTTATCCACGGCCATTTGTCGCGATTCGGTGGCTTTCATATTACCTCAACGCTTCATTCTATACGCCCATTGCCGAAATCTGCAATAAACGGCCCGCATGCGCGTCCGAACGCGTATTGGACGACCTTCGCGCATGGCTGGTTCCTGGTTAATATCGACGGAAATCCACGGCCGGGCGGGCCGCACTGGGCACACTCAAGGGGAACGAATTCATGAAATCCCGACTAGAAAACCGTACGTTTCAGGTCTTGCCGGCGCTTGTCGCCTGCATCGCGATTCAGGGGGTTGTCGAGGCGGGCGAATCGGATCCCTCCAAGCGATACGCCGGCGTCGCCGATCGGATCATTCGAGAGTGCCTCGCCGAAAACGATGCCTGGAAGAAAATGGAGGAGCTTTGTGACGGCATCGGGCATCGACTCAGTGGATCCGAAGCGCTCGACAAGGCTATCGCGTGGGCGGTGAAGTCCATGAAGGCGGACGGCCATGAAAACGTCCGTACCGAAAAGGTCATGGTTCCCAAGTGGGTTCGCGGGCGCGAGTCGCTGCACATGGTGAAGCCGCGGGATTACGCCCTCGCCATGATTGGTCTGGGAAGATCGGTCGGGACGCCGGCCGAGGGGCTGACGGCCTCCGTGGTCGTCGTCCGCGACGAGGAAGATCTCGAACGCAAGAAGGGACGTGTCAAGGGGAAGATCGTGTTGTTCAACAATCCGATGCCGCCGTACGACGCCGAAACCGGCGCAGGGTACGGCAGGACCGTGCGATTCCGCTCCGGCGGGCCGTCCATGGTTGCGAAACTCGGCGGAGTGGCCTGCCTGGTCCG
>JAPULF010000297.1 GCA_027295245.1 Planctomycetota bacterium | reverse complement strand
GTCCGCTACGTTGAGGTCACATCTCGGCACGACTGCCATGCAGTAGGGACTCGCAAACTCGACAGGCGCGTTCTGGGCCGGTTGTCGAACGGAGATCTCCACTCGAATGACGCCGCCATCCCGCCAGACCCTGTCAATGCTTGGAAAATACTGGTCGGAACTGCGACGGCCGAGCATCACAACGAGCAACATTTCGGTCTTGAAGTCGGTGGGAACATCCAGGAGCTGGACGCGGGCCAGGGCCGCTTCGTTCCGCACCACGAATTGCATTTGACGGAATTCGTGCGAATGGGCCCCGGCGAACTGACGGAGGATCGGCAGTTCCTCTCCATCGGCTGGTAAGCCGATCGCGTCGGCACGGTGGAATTCGTGACAGCCGAGCCCGGTTGCGAGGACAACCAGGGCGGCCATCGCGGCACTTCCAGGCCGGGTGACCCCCTTCCGCGGCCCGCAATGAGGAATGAACAGGTTCATGGCAGGTATATTAAGGAACCGGGGTCTGCCTGGACAATGGGTTGCGTTGACCAATGTTCGTGACCGGCGGTACGATTTGGGGATGAAAAGGGCGATTTCGGGCATTCTGGCTGGGGTAGTGTGGGTTTCGTGGGGACCGGCGGCTGGGGCCGACATAGTCCACGACGGCCGAGGCCCGTTTCAGAATGTCCGGATCATCGGCATCGTGGACGATGAGTTGCGATTCCGTATGCCGGACGGGCGTACAATTGCAAAACGGGCCTCCGAATTGGAGTGGATCACGGTTTCCGCCGGTCGCGGCCCTACGGCACCCACTTTGAACCGGGCCGAGAATGCCCGACGACTCGGCAAGCTGGCGAGGGCGATCGGCCATTATTCGAGCGTGCGCACGGATGCCGAGCTGCCCTGGATGCGGGCGTTCGCGGTGATGCGACTGGCGTCGACGAATGATCGTCTTGGCGAGTTTGTCGTGGCGCTGGGTTTTTACTTGGAGCTTGCCGGGACGCATCCGCTGTTGGCGCGGAGCGTGGTTCCGACCCATCTTCCCGCCAAGGGGTCGGCCAAGGCGAAAGCGGCCCTCGGCAGGATCAAGGCCGAACTTCGGCGGTCCCGGTCGAAAGACGTGAAGGCGGCATTGAATCGGCTCCAGAAAGTAATTCAGACCGGTCGTCGTGCCAAACCGGATTCAGACGGGAAAAAGAAAGCCCGTGCAAGAGGCAAGACTCGTTCGTCGGCGTATACGCAGATGGATCTTGTGCGGGCGGCGATCGCGGATGGCATGATCGCAAGGGCCGAAGTACTCTTCGAATCCGGGTGGAAGGAGTCGAAGGCGAGCGATCGGCCGGCCTGGCTTGTCATGGAGGCCGAGCTGCGCTGTGCTTCGCAGGATTACGCGGCCGGAGGGCTTGCCGCGATGCGCGTGGTGGCGTTGCACGGCGATAGCCCGGAAGCGGCGGCGGGGTTGTTTTGGGCGGGCCGGAATTTCGAAGGACTCGGCCGACCCGCCAAGGCGGAGGAACTCTACCGGGAATGCCTGCGGCAAGAGAATCTCGGCGAACCGGTGCGGGCGCTGGCGACGGCCCGACTCGAGTCGTTGATGCAAACCGAGGAAAGCCGATGAGCGACACGCAGTCGCTGTATCTGGAGACCCTGGGCTGTCAGATGAACGCCCTGGACAGCGAGTTGGCATTCGGCTCGCTGACGGGCGAGGGATACCGTCTGACCGATGACATGACCACCGCGTCTCTGGTGATTCTGAATACGTGCTCGGTGCGGCAGCACGCGGAAAACAAGGTCTATTCGCGTCTGGGACAACTGAAACACACCCGGCGACAACACCCCGATCGAATCGTTGCGGTTATCGGTTGCATGGCGGAGCGCGACGGTGACGGGCTGTTGGACAAGGCCCCATTGGTGGACATCCTTTGCGGCCCGTCCGAGTTGCACCGGCTGCCGGCGCTTGTTCGAAGCGTTCGGGATTCGCGGTCTCGGGCCATCGCGCTGTCGGGACGGCTGCGCGAACGGTCCACCGACACTGTGCCGACGGCCGGACATGACGACCTGGAGGCGCTGGACTCCGGACGGAGCTTTGCGATGGAGACACACGTCTCCATGCCGCGGTCGCTGGGACGACATCAGGCGTACGTCCGTATCACGCGGGGGTGCAACAAGTACTGCACGTTTTGCGTCGTGCCCTACACCCGCGGGCCGGAGGTGCATCGGCCGCCGGATCGGATCGTCGAGGAGGTGGGGCGACTGGCGGGCAACGGCGTCATTGAGGTGACGTTGCTGGGTCAGACGATTAACCACTATTGCCACGAGGGCCCGGACGGCCGAACCGACTTTGCACGGTTGCTTCGACGGGTCCACGACGAGGTACCGGAATTGCCTCGGCTTCGGTTCGTGACCAGCTTTCCGCGCGATTTCACGGACGAGGCGTTGGTCGCGATGGCCGAGTCACCGCGGATTTGCCGGTATCTTCATATCCCCGCTCAGAGCGGCAGCAATACCCAGTTGCGGCGGATGAACCGCGGCTATACCGTCGAGCAATACACGGCGCTATTGGATCGGGCCCGTTCGTTCATGCCGGACATATCGATTGCGGGCGATATGATCGTGGGCTTCAGCGGCGAGACGGAAGACGATTTTCGGCAGAGCTGCGAGCTACTGCGACGGGCCCGATACAAGAATTGCTTCATCTTCAAGTACTCGCCGCGGCCGGGCACCGCCGCGGACGACCGTCTGCCGGACGATGTGCCGGACGAGGTCAAGCGGCGGCGAAACAACGACCTGCTGGCGATCCAGGCCGAGATCAACCAGGCGAATCATCGGGCACTCCTGGGCCGAACGCTGGAGGTCCTGGTGGAGGGGCCGAGCAAGAGCGCGATCAAGGCCCAGGAATCCGAGCAGTCGCGCGGCGAGGAAATAGACACATCACGCAATGGGGACCTTCGCAACCAATTGGTCGGTCGGACGCGCGGCGATCAGATCGTGGTATTCGAGGGGTCGCGCGAGCTGGTCGGGGCGCTCGTGCAGGTCGAGGTGACGGCCCTGACGCCGTATACACTCCACGGGCGACTCGGCGAAACGGTGAAACCGGCCACGACGCCGGCGGAATCGAGCTTGGCGTTGCCGGTGTTGGGCGGCTCGCTGCAATAAAACGCGCACGATGTATCGGAGAGTCTGGGTGCGTTGTGGGCCGTGAAACGCGCCGGACGGACCTAGTGTCGGGTGGACCGAGGGCGGCTATCGCTCGTGTATGTCGGCGGGTAAGATAGATACTCGGCCGGGAGGTTGCCTCGCCCGCCCCCTAATAAGTGCTGTATTGAGCGGCTCGCGTTCCCCCGAGTTCGGGTATCTTGGTTCATCGTGGTCTTGCCGCAAGGCGGTGTTTTCG
>JAPULF010000296.1 GCA_027295245.1 Planctomycetota bacterium | reverse complement strand
TGATGTCGCGAAAGACACAACAGCCACCGAATCGGCGTGTCGGGATCATTCACCCGAACGGCCATGGCGTCCACCGTGCGCTCGCCGTCCGGACCGGGCATCACGATCTCTCTCTGCAACTCGGCGGCGTCGGCGGCGACCGCATCGTCCCACAAGGGCCCCAGAGATCGCCGTCCCAATTGTGCCCGCAAGGCCCCCCCCACGGGCGACGTCGTGATCCCGAGCAGCTTTCTGGCGGCGGCGTTGACCATGAGGACGGTTCCGTCGGCGTCGACCGCAATGACGCCCTCCTCGACGTTTCTGAGAACGACTTCCAGGTCTTGGCGCTTCCGCTGAGCATCACGGATGCGTGACGCGAGGCTGCTTCGCATTCGCTCGAGGGACTCGGCGATCTGGGCAATCTCATCGTTTCCGAAGACTTCGACCTGGGTCGTCAAGTCGCCTGTCGCCAGACGCCGGGCGCCGGCGCCGAGGCGGTGAATCGGGTTGGCCAGGTCTCTTGCCAGAAACCACGCGAGAATCAGCGACAGGGGTAACGCGACCGCGAGACCGACCCCGATCCACTGTGCAACCGCCGCCTCTCGATCGGCAATGTCCTTGGCCGGCGCGGCCACCCGCACGATCGCGGCGATTTGGTTGTCACGACTCATCGGAATTGCGACGTATACGAACGGCCTGCCCACTGAAGCGCTGGTCCGACGATGGCGACCGACGCGCCCGGCCAAGGCCTCCACGACTTCGGGGCGCGTGGCGTGGTTTTCCATTTCGGCGGGTATGGCATCTGAATCTCCCAGAACGCCGCCGTCCGGGGCAATTACCGTCAATCGAATTCCGGTGTGCTCGCGAACCTCGGAACAGACCCGCTGCAAAGGATCGGTCGCGGTATAAGGCCAATCACGGGAAATGACGAGGCGAGCGACCTGGGCGTGTTTACGGAGATTGTCGTTGACGTAGTCCCGCAGCCACTGTTGCATGAGCTGCCACGTCAATATGCAGACCAGAAGGATTCCGAGCGACAACAGCAGGGCCAGTCGCGTGAAGACCCGCTTGAAGAAACGTCCCCGCCAATGAAGCGGCTGCGAATGGGGCACGGCGGCCTATCCTTCGTATTCGAGGGCAAAGTCATCGGGATTCATGCGTTCCTCGGCCTCGCGGCGTACTCGGTCTTCCTGGGCGTCGGCCCTGCGTTTCACGATTCGATAGGTCGCGGCACTGAGCGCGAGGCCGATCAGGATTCCGACAATCCCGAGCCGGAAGACCATCTGACACACCGCTGCCGCCGCGACGACCGCAATGCCCGCCGCCGCAAACCAACTGAAGACCACCCAAATCGAGCGACCCAACTTCAGGGCTGCGTCACCGCGGGAAAAAATCCTGTCGGCCAACCCGGTGGCTACGACCGCGGCGAATGCCACGTAGGTGGTGGAGACCGGGAGGGCGAAACCGGAGGCGGTTGCGATCACGCACGCGGAGACGGACATGATAACGCAGGCCCGCAACGGATCGTAGTGCATGGTTTTGCCGCGCGGGCTCTTGGTCATGGCGGGGGCGAGCGAGGGTGCGGCGCGCTGCCGCCGCAAGATTTTGGATGCCAATGAGATGCACCATTGCGGGGCCCACAGTTTTACGTGGTCGCCCTGACTGCCCATACGGACCTCTGCCTGCGTCACGCGTTTTGCGCCTTTGGTTGCCATGCCGCACACAAGCAGAACACCGCACACAAACAGGCCCTGCCAGGGGATGCTGCTCTCGGTGGCCTCGGCGACGCAATTGGGATGGTGGCGGACCTGGAACAACTTGATAACGGCCAGCCCGGGCGATGCGCAATTGGCCAGGTCGTTTTGACCGAATGCGAATGCCATGGACACCATTCCGATAATCGCCAGTATCGGAAAGAGGAGCTTGGCAGCCCGTTGGCGAAAGGCAACCAGCAACATGTGAATGGCGATCGCGAAAACCACCCAAAGCACGAGTACGACGATGAATGCGCCATATGGCACGATGACTTTTTCGTTGAGACGT
The DNA here is from genome assembly GCA_027295245.1 of Planctomycetota bacterium. Classification (GTDB taxonomy): domain Bacteria; phylum Planctomycetota; class Phycisphaerae; order UBA1845; family UTPLA1; genus JAPULF01. Next base: position 2,804 of record JAPULF010000296.1, on the reverse strand, counting down.
TCGATGAAGGAAAGACTTTTCATGCCTTTGATGAGCATGAAGTAGGTCAGGCCCGCCAACATGCCGCCGCCGACCCAGCCCCCGTGCAACAGCAACGCGGAAAGACTTGCCCACTTGTCGCGAATGGCGCCCCGCACCGCCCGCTGCATCATGAATGCCACGATGCCGGTCAGGGCGATCGAGCAGAGGATGCCGGCAATCACCTCCCCCGCCTTGGTCCACCGCACTACGCCGATCGGAGCCATCGAGATGGCGGCCCCAAGAAGAGAAAACACCAGGCATGCGGTCGTGCTCACGGGCATGCCGAACGAGGAGTAGGCATGGAGGAGAATCGTGTTCACGATATATACGGATATATATATTGAAAGGGCCCGGGCGAGGGCGTCGTCGAAGGAGCCGGACAGGGCGACGGGGTCGAAAATGCCCTTTCGAGCCGTCTCGACGACCTGATTTCCCATCGTCGCCCCGATGACCACGCCGATTCCGGCGATGCGCACCGCCCACTGACGCGTCAGAACGCGGGCGCCGAAGACCGCGTTCACGAGATTGGCGGCGTCGTTCCGGCCGACCTCGATGGTGTTCCACAGCAGCATTATGAGCGCCAGGGCGAGCGCCCCGTACAAAAACGTGGACGACACGTTTTCCACACCGTTCGCCTGACTCAGGAAAAGTAATTCGGAAATGGCTCTACTCCGCCTTAAGTAGCGCAAAACGGAAGGGTGTGATTCCGATCCGCGCTGATTCGACTCGCGAAAGCAATCTTTCCACTCGACCGCGCCTATTCAGTGCCGCATGTCCGCCGAACGCCCTATTGCGACAGCATCCGCCGCAAGCGATCGGCGGTCTTCTCGGCGTGGTTGGCCAACTGGCCGAGTTCCAGAAACACCCGCCACCACAACATCAGGTCCGAGGGCTTGATCTTGTCCTCCATCGCGAAGAGCGACTGGCTCAGGTGATACTGTGCCTTGTCGGCCTCCCATTCGGCCTTCTCGACTCCTCGTATCATCTCGAGAATCCCATTCGCCTGGTCGGCGTGGAATCCGTGTGCCACGAGGTCTCTCAGGCGTTCGTTCATCTCGTAGGCCCTGTCGCACACGTGCAGAACGGTGTCGGCGTATGCGAAGACTTCGGATGCAAGTCCTTCGGGTATGGACAGGCGCTTGATGGTGAGGAGGATTGCGAGATCCTCCACCGAATCCGCCATGTCGTCCTGCAACTTCAGGTAGCCGAGAAGATCGCCACGGTAGACCGGCAGAAAAAAACTGCGGGGGATTACCTGCCGAATCTCATCCTTGATCATGTCGGCCTGGTGCTCAGTCTTGAACACTCGTTCTTTCAACTGGTCCAGTTTGTCGTGCGAGCCGTCCTTGATCGCCTCGAGCATCGGGCGTACCAGGGTGACGCACTCCCGCACCTTCTGAAAGTGGTGGAGTAACGGCTCGAACGGCGATTGGCCGAACAGGTCCTCGATTGAAACCATGATGACCTCCCTTGGATGGACCGCGAAACGAGAATGGTACGATCGCGGCGCGGTCGGATCCGGTCCAAACGGAATAGTATTGCAAACCTGGGGCGGCTCCAAACGACGCCGCTTTCGCCCGGGAAGAGGAGGTCAATCGTCCCCCTCGCCGCGGGCCCAGACGTCGGCGAACCGATAGCCCACCCCGCGAACCGTCTCCACCAATTCACGCTGCGAACCCAGCTTCCGTCGCAACGAGGTCACGTGAACGTCGATTGTTCGGTCGGTCACGGCGACACCCGGGCCCAGTGCCCGATCCACCAACTGGTCGCGCGACATTACGTGGGATCGTGCCGAAACCAGCACGTCGAGCAACTTGAACTCGGTTCGGGTCATGGAGACGACCTTGCCGTCTACTCGGACGACGTGTCGGCCGCGATCGATCGTAATGGGTCCGGCTCGGAGCAAATCCGCCGAGGAATCCGCCGCCTCTTGGCGTCGCCGGAGCACGGCGGCCACCCGTGCAAGCAGGACCTTCATGCTAAACGGCTTGGTGACGTAGTCGTCGGCTCCGAGTTGAAGCCCCACGACGATGTCGCTTTCCTCGGTCCGGGCTGTCAGCATGATGATGGGAATGGCCTGCGTTTCCGGATGGCGTTTCAGTGCGACCGCAACATCCTGTCCGCTCAACGCCGGAAGCATCAGGTCGAGAATGATCAGATCGGGCCGGTCGCGCCGGGCCACCTGGAGGGCCGCGTCACCGTCATGGGCGGTCAATACGCGGTAACGTGACCTCTCCAGGTTGAATTTTATGAGATCGACGAGGTCGACCTCGTCATCCACGACCAGGATTGTTTCGCCGCTCATGTGTTTGCTGCCGATATAAATCGCTCTTTCCCATCATCCGGTTGCCCGATTGCTTCATTATAATTCAACGGCTGCACGTTCAAGGGGGTGGCGAGGTTTCAGCTTCGAACCCATGGATGCCGGCCGACCACCCCACACGCGTTCTGCCGCTTCAAACGCCGGTTTTTGCAAGATCAGAACGCCGCCTAAACAGTTTCTTAACACAAACCAAGCAAATGTTTCTCAAAGCCTATTGGCAACGAGCGGCCGGTCCGGCGGATCGAATTGCCCCGATGTCAGCCGTCGCCGGCCTTGCCCGGTCGGTCTCCCATCGCCGCAAACACCTTTTGGGTATCGATGCCCACGACCAGTTGTCGAAACCAAACGCCGCGGCCTTCCGAACCCGGCCCGGCGACGAGAAACCAGAATTCCAGAATGGCTTCACTGCGGACGTGCGAAGTCAGGTAGACCGTCATGTTGCGATACCCGCCCTCGTCGT
>JAPULF010000295.1 GCA_027295245.1 Planctomycetota bacterium | reverse complement strand
CTCCACGTTTGCAAACCCGTCCGGTCTGATCGCCCGCTCGAACAGCATCTTTTTCGTGGGTCCCAACAGTGGCGAGGCCCGGATCACCGCCCCGCTGACACTGGGAGCAGGTCGGATCAAGGCAGGTACCCTGGAGTTGAGCAACGTGGACCTGTCGCGGGAATTCATCAGTCTGATCACGACGTCTACGGCGTTCTCCGCCGCGAGCCGCGTGATTTCGACTTCCGACCAACTGTTGCAGGAATTGTTGCTGATTATTCGGTAACGGCAGGACTCGTGAGGAATACAGATGATCTCGGTGACCCGATTGAACGGTAGCCCCTTCATCATGAACGCGGAATTGATCAAGACCATCGAATCGACGCCCGACACGATGATCACGCTGATCAGCGGTGAACACGTGGTCGTTAAAGAAGCGATGGACGAAGTGGTGCGCAGGGCCGTTACGTATTGCCGGAGCATCCGGGCGTTTGCTTCCTGAGGAGGCGGGCCCGCTCCGCGCAGATTCTGCGTTCTCGGCGCGCGGCGCCGATGAGGTCGAGCGGGCAGCGGCAGAATGTGCGCTAGACGCGCGGTTCTTTACACAAATCGCGCCTGACGATTGCTACGAGACATTGGAGCGGGCGCAGGATTCGACCGATAAACACCTAGTTATGCGCGTGAATCGAGGCGCGAAGGGAATAGGTGTCTGTCGATGGCGAAGGAAGAAAAAAAACCGGAAAAAGAGGGCGCCGAAGAGACCGCTCCCGCCCCGGCCAAGCGCAGAAAGATGCCGACCTTCGGATTGGTCGGCGGCGTGATGATCGTCGAGGGTCTGGCGATTTTCGGAACGATGAAGTTGTTCTCCGCGGACGCCGATCCGACGATCGGACTTGAGCCGGCCACCACGACCAATCCCTGGTCCGAATTCCGCGAGATCGAGGTCGCATCACTTCGAGTCCCGCACGCCAACGGGACCCGCCACGTATTGTACAACGTTAAGATCGTGGTCACGGTCCATCACGAGAAAGAGGCGGACTTCAATCTCATTCTCGGCAAACGCAAGTTCACCATAGAGGACGCCATCAGCCGGACCATTCAGGAGGCGTCGGAACTCGAGTTGGCGGAGCCGGGCAAGGAGTCGTTGAAGCGCAAGATTCGATTCGTTCTCGGCCGGATCATCCTGGATGACGCGATGATCGAAGCGGTGCTGATCCCGCACATGATGGCCTTGCCGACTCCGCTTTGAGTTCGCCGACCGCGGAAAGGAGTCCGTCGGTCGGCCGGTAGGCATGGAAGCCGTGGAAGCCATGGAAGGTTTAAGCTGAATGTCCGATGCTTCTCCCAACGAGCCCGAAGGACTGTCCCAAGAGGACATCGATGCCGCGCTGAATGCCGCGCAGGGCGACGCCGAACCATCGGGTACGACCGGTGAGTCCTCCGGCGCGGAGCCCGCGTCGGACCCGTCCGACGATGCGCCCGACAAGAGCACGTCGCCTGAGAAAACAGAGAGCGCTGATTCGCCGGAATCCGCGCCGGTCATGGAAGGACTGTCACAGGCAGATATTGACGCCGCACTCTCGGCGGCCGATGGGTCGGCCGGCGCAGAAGCATCCAATGCGAGTCAGCCCATCAACCAGGCGGACGTGGATGCGGCGTTAACCGGGCAGGGCGAGTCAGATCCGCAACCCGAGACCTCGAGCCCTGCAGACCTGACCAATACGGATGGCAGCCCCAAGCTGGACTCGACAGGCAAGCCGTTTGACGAAGCGGCTGCGGCCATGGAAGCGGCCATCGCGGAGGAACGGGCCGCCGCGACGCCTTCTCCGCCGCCCCCTCCCGTCGACTCGATGCCGTTGGAGCTTCCCGATTTGAGTCAGGTTCCCGAGTCCGTGCCGGTCCCCGAGGGCCTGAAGATTCTTAGTAACGTCGATCTTCACGTGAAGGTCGAACTGGGCCGCGCCGAAATGGCGATTGAGGACGTGCTCCGACTTGGTTCAGGCTCCGTGGTCGAGTTGAACAAGCTGGCCGGCGACCCGGTGGACGTGCTGGTTAACGATCGACTGGTGGCCCTCGGCGAAGTGTTGATTCTCAACGACAATTTCTGCGTACGCATTAACGAAATCAAGTCGGGTCTCGAGGCCGAGGAGATGGAGCCTTGATGTCGCCGAGCAGACCGAATTCAGATCCGCGGATGCGTGCATGGGCGGCGGTCGTGTACCGTCTCGGCGTGCCGGTCATCTTGTTGGCCTTGACCGTTCCGGCGGCTGCAGACGCAATGTTACATTCCAACGCATCGGACGAGGTGAAAGCGCTCGCCACGGCCGAAGCCGAATCGGCGGAGGCGACTCGCCCGGTTCCGGCGGAAGAACGCCGTATTCGCCGGGCGAAGATTGACGTGACCCCGCGCTCGACGACCAAGGTCGGGGACACGGCGCCTTCTTCCATGGAAATGGTGGCACTTTGGTGGCCGGCCGCGGTTGTGTTGATGGTGATCGGCCTCGCGGCCGTTGTCGCGCGAAGGTGGTTTCCGCAAGTGCGGAGAAATGCCGGAGGCGGGGCGCTCAAGATATTGGCGCGACAGCACCTGTCCGGAAAACACAATCTTTGTCTGATTCGTTTGGGGCGCGGGCTGGTGCTGGTCGGCGTGACGCCGGATCGAATTCAAACGATTTCCGAAATTCGGGACCCCGAGGAAGCGGCCCTCATCGTTGCCACGATCGAGAGATCGAGCTCGGAGTCGTTTACGTCCGCGTTCAATAGGTTCCTGGCGGGTTCGAAGCAGGAAGAACGTGAGGTCGATTCGCGGAAGCTTCTTGAGCGTTCGCGATTGTCGTCGACCGGTCCGGCGAACCTGACCGGTGAGAGTATTCGTAAACTGGCGAAACGCGTCCAGGCCATGACCGGATCGCTGGTGGCATCGGCGGAGCCGATGTAGGCGGCGGCCGTCGACGCTCCGGCGCGACGGCCGTGCCAAGACGAAGCGCAAAGGAGTTGCGCGATGCAGTCCGATGGGCGCCCTCGAAAGCCGTGGCGCACAATTTTGATATTCTGCGGCGCGTTTGCCTGGACTTGCGTCTCGAGTAGCGAGTCCGCGATGGCGGTGACCGACGCAGCGGCCGAAAGCTCGGCGATCGACAATCCCCTGTCGATTCCCGACTTAAGCCGAATCATGCCCGCCGCGACCGACGCCAAGGGCATCAGTTCATCACTTCGAATCCTGGTGTTGCTGACGATTCTGTCGTTGGCCCCCTCCATCTTGATCATGATGACGAGCTTCACACGCATCGTGATCGTGCTCACGCTCTTGCGCCAGGCGATGGGTACTCAAACGCTCCCGCCCGGCCAGGTTCTGATCGGACTGTCGCTCGTCTTGACGATGATCGTCATGGCCCCGACGTGGCAGCGCATGAAGTCCGACGCGGTGGACCCCTATCTGAACGGCGAGATGGGTCAAGAGGCGGCCCTGGAACGCGGCTCCGCGCCGCTGCGAGAGTTCATGCTGCGACAGATTGAAGCCGCCAAGAACGAAGAGAATGTCTACCTCTTCGTGGAATACGCCCGCGGCCCGTTGAAGCCCGGCGTCGAGCTTTCACCGAGCGACGTACGAATGGTCGAACTCGTGCCGGCATTCCTCTTGAGCGAGTTGGAGACCGCATTTGTCATGGGTTTTCGGCTCTACTTGCCGTTTCTCGTGATCGACATGGTGATCGCGTCCATCTTGATCAGCATGGGCATGATGATGCTTCCGCCGGTGCTGATCTCTCTACCCTTCAAAATCATGTTGTTCGTACTGGCCGACGGTTGGGGCCTCGTCGTCGGATCGGTCATGAAAAGTTTCGTGTGAAGGCCGTCGTGCCGAAGGAGATCTGAGTGGACCCGGGAGTTGCAATCGACCTGAGTACCGATGCCCTGATTCAGGCGTTGATCCTGGCGGGACCGGTTCTCTGCATCGGACTGATCATCGGTCTCATGATCAGCGTCGTCCAGGCGGTCACGCAGTTGCAGGAGCAGACGCTCACCTTCGTGCCGAAGATCGTTGCGATGGGCGTCACGGCCGCATTGTTGCTTCCATGGTTGACGACGCGGATGGTCGAGTACGTGCAGCGGCTCTGGGGAGACTCGGCCTTACTGTCGTAGTCTTCGGGCATCGAATCGGCGGCGACGACGCCGTTCGCGAATGTGATCCGAACCTCGAGGTGTGACTGTTTTGGGGCTCCTTCGATACGAGATGCTGCTTCCCGGCTTCGCGTTGGTGCTGGCCCGTATTGCCGGACTGATGCTGGCCGTGCCCATGTTCTCGAGCAGCCAGCTTCCCCGCGCAATCAAGATCGGGTTCGTGCTGTCGCTGGCGCTAATGGTATTTCCGGCTGTCTCGCCGAGCCTGCCGAGTTCGCTCACACTCGGTCAGGCCGCCGCCGGAATACTCGGCGAGTTTGTCATCGGCGAGGTGATCGGGCTGGGCGCCGGGCTGATCTTCTTCGGGGCGCAATTCGCGGGAAAGATGATCAGCCACCAGACCGGCATGGCGCTGGGCGCGGTGTTCAACCC
>JAPULF010000294.1 GCA_027295245.1 Planctomycetota bacterium | reverse complement strand
ACTGGTACCAGTACTGGATCGAAAACCTTGTAGAGCTGGGCACTGACGCATAGGAGGATTACTCGATGCTGATCTACCCACTGACACCGGCGGAACAAAAGACCGTGCGTTGGAGCGGATTCGGGCTATTCTTGCTGGCGGTATCGACTCTTACCGCCCTGGCGGCAATCTCATTTGCCGGCTAGCCGCAAGTAGCTGAGGTTGCTTTAAGCGCGGTTGGCGCTCGAAGAGGCGTGGTTCTTCTTTTCTGGATCGACGCGGCGCTGAGCCCGCGCCAACTCGATCCAAAAGGATGCCAAAGTTGCGGTGAATAGAACGGCACCGGCCATCGACAAATGGATCCATGGTTGACGCTGCGAGGTCATCGCGACGCAGCATGCGACGATCCCGACAAGTGCAGCGCCTTGTAGCAAGAGGCTGTGACCGGGCGAAATGCGCGTGCGCCGTTGGACCACCGGTATAGGCAGCAGGCACCCAATGACCGCGACGCCGGCCATGACTAAGAAGGTCATTTTGTCAAATGGAAAAGCGGGCTTCAGGTACGAATTGCTGAGCAGTCCGTTGATCGCGTCCGCTATCACAAAGCAGCCGGGGACATCTGGAATGATCTTGCCGTCGCTGATGATGTCGTGCCGGTCTGCTTCTGTTCCTTTCCGCAAGTTTCCGAAGAGAATGATCTTGTTCGCGACGGTCTCTGCAAGTTCTTCATCCGATTGCCGGAGAAGATCCTCATACGCGATCAAGCCCCGCTGCCAACGCCCTGGATGCTGAAGGGCGATGGTTCTATAGCCAAGCACATCGCCGGCGCGGGCGTGGATTTTCTGGTCATCGATTGGCAACGTAAAGGCCGATGTAAGTGAAATGGTGTGCCGTTCACGAAGAACGGATTCCGGCTGGTCCCACTCTTCAAAAACCAGCTCGAGCTGTTTTTCGACACCGTGCCATTCCACTCCGAGTCGCCGGTCAGGTTGGACCACCACGGCAAAAGTTGCCAGAGCGATCGAGGGCCAAATGATATCGCCGCGTCGAAGCGAAAGCATGATTGCGGGCCGGCGCTCAAGATCGCGTGCGGCCAGTAATCCAAAGTGGCATTTGTCTTTCATCGTCTTATAGATGGGCCATTTGGCGATTAGCTCCTGGTGGTCTAATGGCCGAACGCCCAAAACAGACGGAATGCCGGCATTACACAGTGCATCCAGTCCCACGAGAAACCCAACGTCGTCGCCGGGGCCGGTGCCGATAAATCTGAAATCCCAGGTGACGACTCGCGGTGAGGTGCGTGCCAGTCGCGTCATCAGATGGCCGTGGACCGGACGCCATGATAGAAACCCCGAATCGATGCCCGAGATTCCATGTTTGTCAGCGTAGTCGTGAATGCTCTGATACGTATCGTCCCCAAGGCCCACGACTAGAATGTTCGAACGGCAATCGTCACCTCCGAAGGCAAGCGGTTGCGCCCGACCTTGCTGGGCGAGGTCCACGCCCTTGACGGGCCAGCGTACGTTGAAAACCACGCTGAATGCGGAAAGCAACAACAGCACGGCGGCCACGTTACAGAGCCAGAGAAGGCCCCGCCGACGAACGGCCAACCCCAGCGTGATGCGCTGAAACCGGTGTCGCAGAGGCAGCGATCGCGTTCGAATCGGTGCGTGCTGTCGGCATCTGCCTATGTCGTCGGCCAGGGCCTCCACGGACTGGATTCGTTGCCCCCGGTCCCAAGAGAGACACCGATCGATAAGACGTTTGAGGTCATGGGAATGTACAGGCGAGCGAATTCGGGCAGGCCTGGGTGTTTCGGTCCGGATTCGGTGTAGCAGGGCTTCTTCCGCGGTCTTTTCGCCGGACGGTCCGAGGTCATACGGATAGCGTCCGTCGGTGGCGAGTTCGTACAGCATGATTCCGAGCGCCCAGATATCGGCCCGGTAGTCAATCGAACCGTCGAGCAGTCCGCCCCAGGCCTGCTCGGGCGCCATGTATTTAACGGTCCCCATGACATCGCCCGGCTTGGTCTGGGCTTGGTGTACCTTCGTGCTCCATCCGCTCGAGTCGACGGTGCAAAGACCGAAATCGAGGATATGCGGCTGACCTTTGTCATCCACGAGGATGTTGTTCGGTTTAAGGTCTCGATGGGCCACGCCCTGCGCATGGGCGCCTGCCAGGGCCCGGCAAACGCGCTCGAAAACCTCGAGCTTTTCGTCGATTCCGGAAGCACGTTTTCGGAAGTGCTCGTCGAGGGGCGCGCCGCGAATGAGGTCCATGGCGTAGTACATCATGTCGCCTCGACAACCCGATTCTCGACACTTGACGATGTTCGGAAGCCGAAGACGACTCAGCACGGCGATCTCGCGTTCAAACCGCGCTCTTTGGTCGTCGTTGGCGGGCCACAGAAGCTTCAACGCGACCAGTTCGCGAGGACTCGAGATGCGCCACGCCTTGTAAACCACGGACGAAGCGCCGTGGCCCAGTCCCTTGATGATGTGATATCCGGGTACGGTCAACTCGGGCTCGTCGGATCGTGCCCGAAGGTAGGATTGCCAACAATCGGAACAATCCGTCAAGTGCTGATAAACCGAATGCAGCTGCTCTTCGGGCAGTGATTCGTGCGACGCCGCCGAAATGACATCCGGGCGCGGGCATGCCATGGAATTCACCCTTCGGAAGGCGACCCAATCATGGCGTCGTTGGGTGCGCCCGGCGGAACGGTTACGCCGCCTCTAAACGGAGAAGGCACGCCTCCAGCGTGGCCAGATTGTTCGTCACGCCGCTCGCCTGCATGATGTCGAGCAGGGTCCCACGATCGAGGACTCGTTGAACGGAGCCATCGTTCAAAACTTTGCACAATTCGCTGACAACGGCGTCGCGAACATGATCGCTTTCTCGAAGCGTCTCCTGGACGTCCGCGCGACACATATGTTCCGTCACTCGGCGAACCAGGTCAACATTGGCCGACCGGTCAAGATGCTCGAGGACTTGCAGGATGAGCCGAGGCAAGATCGTTCGATAAAGCTCGAGCGCGTCGTCGGGCGTCAACTGCCTCGCCACCCGAGTGAGCATTCCGGCCGGTTCGTGATCGTGGAGGGCCTGGCGAATCCGCGCCAGAAGGGCATCCGCGTCGAACGGCTTTTCGAAAAAATCGAAGGCCCCCGTCCTCATGGCCTGCACAGCCTCCGCAACGCCGGTTCGGGCCGTGATTATGATAATCGGAAGTGAGAATCCCCGCTGCTTGAGCAAGGCTTGCAGTTGAAATCCGGTCATGTCGGGCATGCAATTATCCAGGACGAGGCAACCCGAGCGGGTGGGATCGTATGCCGCCAGAAACGCCCCCGCGGAATCGTAATCCTCGCACGGAAGTCCTTCCGTTCTCAGAAGCAGACTGAGCGAGCTTCGCACATCCGGGTCGTCATCCACTACGAAAACAGTTGCATCAGGAGTCATTCAGGGCTTCCTGTGGATGCCGGCAGATTGACGGTGAATACTGCGCCGCCGTCTGGATTCGGAGACCAATTCAGTTGACCACCGTGAGACTTCACGATCGTGCGGCTGATCGCCAATCCCAGTCCCAATCCATTCGTCTTACCGGTTACAAAAGACTCAAAAAGGGTGCCGGCGATTTTCCGAGGAACTCCCGGCCCAGTGTCTTGCACCTCGATTTCGACGGTTCTCGAGACGCCGATTCCCGTCCGAATTGTGATCCGGCGCGGAGCGGAGGCACTCTCGGCAAGTGCCTCAACCGCGTTTTGCAGGAGGTTTTGCAGTAGCCGCTCCAATTGTATGACGTCGGCATCCAACTCGGGATTGCCATCGTCCAGGTCCAATCGGACTTCTATGTGATGACGGCAAGCTTCCGGCCGGATCGCCAATTCGGCGTTTCGCACGATTTCGTTGACTGACACCCTCGTGCGAATCGGCTCGTGTTTGCTCGCGAACTGTCTCACATTCCGTATGATCTTCGCCGCCCGCTGTGCCTGTTCGGTGACGCTCTGCATAACCGCGCACAAGTCCGCCCGGTCGAACTTTTCGGAACCGAGCATGCGCTTGCAAGCGCCCATATAGCTGATGATCGTGGTTAACGGCTGATTCAACTCGTGCGCCAGACTCGCCGCCATTTCGCCCATGACGTTCAAGCGGTTGACGTGGGCTACTTCCGTTTCGCGATGTCGTGCCGCCTCGGCCTGGGCGTGCCGCGTGGAACCCGTCGGCCCCGTTTCACCTTCCGGGTCCGGCCGAGCCAATTGGTCTTCGACGGGAGATTGAGTCGGCTGATGGGCTCTCCCCGAGACGTCTTCGCCAACCGCACGCCGCTCCGCTTCCATTTCCGCAACGCGGGCGCGCAACGTTTCGAGTTCACTTCGCATTTCGGCCGAGACTGTTCGCGAGTGGTTCACACGTGGGTTCCGATTCAGCGATCCGTGTCTATCGACACGACGTGTCCACATTGACCCGGATGACCCCTGTCCGGTTTCGGCGGACTCAGTTCAATAAAGACCAAACTCGATCTTGGACGATTCGTGGGAGCCCTGTCAAGGCAATCGCTCCAGTTGAACGGACGGCCCGATGGCGGTTGGGCTTGTGTTTATGCAAGCCCGAAGAACTCGCCGAAGTATAGCCGCCGGGAGTGGCCACAATCGTCTCATATTGTGACGCAAACTCGAATACCGGACGCTCGAGGCGCCAGTCGCACTAGGGTTTTCCTAGTAACCACCGTGTGGATGGCCCTTTGGCGCGGTACGTTTTGCGGGAAGAACGCGGCTCCGTTCGTATGTGGCAGGGGACTCCGTATGAAATGGGTTACGCTGGCCTGATACCCAGCCGGACCGTCTGAGACTTGTGGCGAATATCGAGAATGATCAGCCGGAGCAACCGTCCGGATCGCCCGGAAAACGAAACGGATTGTCCTACTCGAATATCGCGTATTTTCTTGACTCGGCGGCGCCCGTGATAAATGTTGATATCGGCGTCGCCTTCGTCGTCGGTATCCGTGAGTTTCAATGTGACGCCGTCCACCGACTCGGCCGTCTTGACATACCGACGGTCCTTCCGACTCAACACGTGTATGGCAAGAAATCGGTCCCGGTTTCGGGTGCGTTTATCGCGGCTCGCGTTTGGGTCTTGAGGGGAGGTCTGTCTGCTGAGAGCCGCCTCAAGCTGTGCGGCCGGACCGCTTGGGGGCGGACTTGTGTTTGTTTGTTCCAGGTCCGTTCGGACATGAGTGGCCTTTTCTTCTCCGTCCGGAGAAGCCGGAGTCTCCGGTTGATTGTTTTTCGAACTCTCGTGTAGCGGCGGGGCCATGGCCAAGGCCTCACCGAGAGGATGGCCGATGTCTTTGAGGGCGCGATGGCCCCGCATGATCCAATCCCGGCGGGCGACTGCGATCACGTCACCATGAGCGTCCTGCAGACTTCGGATATGCTCCAAGGCAGATGCGTCGTCGGGGCGGACCTCCAGCGCCCGGGCGTACATTCGCCACGCAGCATCGTATTGACCCTGATCCTCCGCAGCGCGTCCTTGGGCGGTCCAGAACTCGGAGGCCCGAGCGGCGACGCGCCGAATCGCGGCGGCGATCCTATTGCTCTCCGGCGACTTGGCGGCTGCGCGACAATAGTGGTCATACGCCTCATGATGGGCCCCGCGTTTCTCGGCCTTTTGGCCCGCGCTGTACGCTTTTCCACAACCACCGAGCATGAGCGCCGTCAACAACAGCACGCCGATGCGGGACCGAAGTGGGGCTCGACAGGCCATCAAGATGCCCCCCGGGCACGGCGTTCGTCGGTGACCGATCGATTGAGCGGGTACGGTTCGCGACCCAGGATTCGAGGCGCGATGACAGATTCTACGAAGCGCGATTGGGTGACCGCTGCGTGTCCGCCGGTCCAATCGTATCCGATGTAGGCAGGCCGCCATGCAAGGTTGATCACACGCCGGTAGGCCTTGGTAGCAGTTGCCGCCTGGCCCGGGGGTAGGACGAATCCAGATATCCCGGCCGGCCGGCCTCCGACGCCATCGGCGTTGATTACCAGTCCGGGCAGAATGCCGTCGTTCCGGCTGCATGTCGCGTACAGGTTTCGGCGAACCCGCTGCATGGCGCGCCTCAGGTCGTGCCGGGACGATACCGAGGGCGAAAACAGCACGACGTCCTCGACCTGCACGTCGTCCGGCAGTTGCTCGAGTGCCGCCAGTATGACGGCCGTACCGGCGGACAGGCCCATGACATAGACCTTGTTCTCCGGACTCCGACGAATGGTTGCAGCGATCTCCTTCGCCAAACCGCGAGAGACTTGCTTGCTCTTGGCCGTCACCAGATGGTCGTGCGCCGGTCCCAGGAACGCACTCCACGAATAAGACTTGAAGTGGCCCTTGAATCCGGCGTCACGCAGGCCCTGTGCCACGGACCCGGCGCCGCTATACCATCCCGCCCCGTCCAAATAGTAGACGATCGCCCCGTTCGGCGGATCGCCACAGCCGGCCGCCCACGCCGAAAGAACAACCGCAAAAATAGCCGAACATCTAGTCATACGCATTCGAAACGATCCCGGACTCGAACGATTCCTCGGCACGCTCGGCGAGAATACACGCCGCGTCCGTGGAAGAACAACACCGACATCGCGGCGTCCGTTTCGATGAACCCGATTTGTCCGGATCCGCCCCAATCAGCGGCGGTTGGCTCTGCTTGTGAAATGTCCCACGCCCGCTTTGTCCCGGGATGTGCGCCTCGGGGAACCATTTCATTCCTCCAAGAGCGGGTTCCGTGGAAAGAATCGGATATCTTGAATCCTCGTTGTCTTTAACTGTTTAATAATACAGCAGTTACGTACGCTTGTGTATGGGGCCTCGGTCGGAAGCGAAGCAGGGAACTTTCCGCCGATCTGCCTGGTTCGGTTTGACACCCAAGAAAACGGGTGCTAGCGTTCGGCACCCAGCCTTGATGGGGATCGTCCGAGAGTTGGTTCAGATCGGCGCAGGCACGGCCGATATACGCACGTGCCCGGTTTCGCGGTGCGGTTGCCACCGGCCGAGTTTCCCGCGATCACTGCTAAGCTTGTGTTGCAAAGGTTGTTAACGATCAAATGGCCAAGAAAGCAAAAACCAAAACACGAGCGTCGGAACCCCGAAATGGCCGCGACTTGGTGATTGTGGAATCGCCTGCAAAGGCAAAAACGATCAACAAATACCTCGGTAGTGGCTTCGTGGTGAAGGCCTGCAAAGGGCATGTGCGTGATTTGCCCCCGAGCCGCTACGGAATCGACCCTGGCCGCAACTTTGAACCGGAATACGAGATTCTGGCGGGTAGCGAGAAAATCATTCAGGAACTGAAGAAGCAGGCGGACGCAGCCAACATCGTCTACCTCGCCACGGACATGGACCGTGAAGGAGAGGCGATTGCGTGGCACCTGTCTCACGCCTTGGAACTCTCGCCCGAAAAGACCCGTCGAGTCATATTCAACGAGATCACTAAAAATGCGATCACGGAGGCCTTCGCCCAGCCGCACGAAATCGATCAGGAAAAGGTCGATGCCCAGCAGGCCCGCAGGATCCTGGATCGAATCGTCGGATACGAACTCTCACCACTGCTCTGGAAGAAAGTCTCCAAGGGGCTTTCCGCCGGCCGCGTGCAGTCGGTTGCGGTGCGTCTGATATGCGAACGAGAAAGTGCGATTCGGGAATTCAAACCCGAAGAGTATTGGACAATCGACGCGGTCTTCGCGACGGACCCGAAGCGATCCGCCGAACTC
This sequence comes from Planctomycetota bacterium, assembly GCA_027295245.1. Taxonomy (GTDB): domain Bacteria; phylum Planctomycetota; class Phycisphaerae; order UBA1845; family UTPLA1; genus JAPULF01. Next base: position 1,592 of record JAPULF010000294.1, on the reverse strand, counting down.
GGCGAACAATGGAACGCCTTCGTGACCGGCGGAAAGGGCGGCGACGCCCCCGTCGTGAAGGATCGGCTGGCGTGGCTTGCCGATCGCGGTTGCGTACAAGCCGTACTGGTCGATGTGGGCGGAAAACCGTTCCGGCCGACGGGCACGCTCGACACGAGCAAGGGTTCGGAGGACGCGTTCAAGAGCGCCGTGGATCGTGTTCGCCCGCTGAGCGAAGCCCTGGGATTCAAGGTAAAGGACACCGTTGTCGAACCCTGGGCAGACTATGCCCATCTCGGCCTGAAACGTGTTCGGCTGGAGGGCCGAATCGACCCCGCCAATTCGCCCGACTACGCCGTCAAGTCGATCGACACCAAGCGGATTCGCTCGAAGGCTCCGGCTCCATTCACCACCGCTTCGCTGCAACAGTCGGGGGCCAATCAACTGCGATTTGCAGCTTCACGGACCATGCGGGTCGCCCAGGCGTTGTACGAGGGTGTCGACATCAAGACCGGCGAAGGAAACGTCGGCCTGATCACCTACATGCGTACCGATTCGACGAATCTGTCCAAGGAGGCCGTCGGTGCAATCCGAGGCTTGATCGGCGACCAATATGGGGAGAAGTATCTTCCCCAAAAGCCCAACGTTTTCGGAAAGGCCAAGAAGGCACAGGAGGCCCATGAAGCGGTTCGGCCGTCCGACGCGACCAAAACGCCCTCCTCGCTCAAGGGGCATCTGACCACCGATCAATTGAAGCTGTATACCTTGATATGGAACCGCGCCGTTGCGTCGCAGATGCTCCCTGCGGAATGGGACTCCACCACGGCGCTCATCTCGGCCCAAACCGAATTGGGAGAGGCGGTCTTCAAGGCGACCGGTCGTGTCTTGGTCTTCGACGGTTTCTACAGGGTCGCCGGTGTCCCGAAGAGTAGCGAAGAACAGATCCTCCCGAAACTGGAAACCAAGCAGTCCGTTGCGCCGCTGTCGGTGGTGCCGTCCCAGAAGTTTACCGCCCCGCCCCCGCGCTTCACCGAGGCATCCCTGGTGAAGACACTCGAGGCCGAGGGAATCGGGCGACCGAGCACCTACGCGAGCATCATTCAAACCATCCAGGATCGGGGATACGTCGAGCAGACCGATCGCCGGTTCTATGCAACCGCCCGCGGTGAAGTCGTGACCGAAAAGCTCGTAAAGCACTTCCCCAAGATCATGGAAATCGGGTTCACCAGCTTCATGGAGGACGAACTCGACAAGGTCGAAGAGGCCCACCTCGACTGGCATGCGGTGCTGCACGAATTCTACGACCCCTTCAAGGAGGCCTTGGCACGGGCCCACGAGGAGATGGAGGCCGTCAAGGCGGAGCCGAGCGAATACGCCTGCGACAAGTGCGGCAAGCCCATGGTCTATCGGCTCGGCAAGAACGGGCGGTTCCTCGCGTGTACCGGGTATCCCGAGTGCTCTGCCACGAAGGACGTGGATCGAGACGGCAAGGCCATTGATCCGGTCGTGAGTGACCTGAAGTGCGAAAAGTGCGACGGAATGATGATCATGCGTCGAAGTCGCCATGGACCGTTTCTGGGCTGCGACCAGTATCCCGAATGCGACCAAACGCA
>JAPULF010000293.1 GCA_027295245.1 Planctomycetota bacterium | reverse complement strand
ACGGGGCAGACGGCGCGAGATTCAAGCTCCAGTCGTAATCGAAGTACTTCACCCGCCAAACCTCCAAGTTCAGCGCACGCGTCAGCGGTGGATCGGGGATGTACTTCGCCAGGAACGCGGGAATGGTCGGGGCATTGGGCGAGAAATCCGGGCTGGTGAAGTCCTTGCCGTACCATTCGAAAACCTGGGTCAGTGTCAGGGCGCGGCTCGATTCGTCGATCCGAAACTGGCGGGGGTCCTTGACGTAGCGCCTGACGGCATCGCTCAGTTGCTCGTCGATGCGTCGAGGGTCGTAGGCTCGGTTCCACAACCGCGGGCATCCGCGGGCGGCGCAGACCAGCACGAGATGAATGCGCGGGTCGCGAAGGCCGTCCTGCTTTCGCAGGATTTCGTGCTCAATCTCATCGAGCGTCCGGTTGCCGCCGCCGACCTGAAACTCGAGGCCCTGCCAGATGTTTTTTCCCCCGACGCTTTGTTTTTTGATGCTGTAGTCCGACCACCGGGCCCGGTCGTCGGGCAATGTCTCCAGCACGGCCTTGATGGTCAGGGCGTTGTACGCGTTGATCCAGAATGCAAGGCGCTGGGCATCGTCGGCGAGGTCGGCGGCGTCCGTGTTGGCGAGTCTGTAAAGATACTCATTAAAGCGGGCATCGGCCGCCACTCTGGCGTAGTCGACCAGGCCTTGATCGTTTACATGCTCTCGAACCACGGCGTCCCACAGGGCATGATCGAATGCGCTGCGGTCCCAAGTCTCGGTATAGGACGCTTTTCGAGATTGCGAAATGACGGGTGTGGGATCTGGCTTTTGCGACGGCGTGGATGAATTGCATGCATGACCGGAGGCGAAACATGCCGCAGCGAATGTGACGATGACGAGTGGACGGGCGAGACGCCTGTTCCATCCGGCGCGGGGCTGCCTGGATGCAAACGCGAGATCGTGATCGGGACCAGGTTGTTGCGACATCGGGTTCATTGTCCAACATCGCGCAGCGTGTGCCAAGAGGTTGCGGAACGGGATTACCCCTTGACTCATTCGACGGGCGACCCGTTCTCCAATTGCTACCTGACGCCCTCAGGAGGGTGTTTTGGGCACGAAACAGGGAGTCACAGTTGTGTCGCGCGTTGCCCAAACTTACATTCCGCGATGAATCATGAATCCCCTGGACATTGCAATGGCGTATCACGAGGAAACCAAGCACCATTGGCACCGTTACGCGCGATCGCCGGGAGGCCTGGATTGGGCCAACGAGCCGAATCCGTTCCGGATCTTCGAAGGCGCTCCAACGTTTGCGCTGCCCATCGGCAAGCGAGATCTTTCGCCACCTTACGACGACATTTACGCAGCGGATACGTTAGCGCCTCGGGCCGTGTCGTGCGAGACGATCTCCGAGTTCTATTATCTGTCCTTGTCGATTGCGGCGTGGAAACAGCACGGCGAGGCACGGTGGGCGCTGCGCTGCAATCCCTCGAGCGGCAATCTTCACCCGACCGAGGGATATCTGATCATCGGCCCGCTCGACCCAATCAGCGACAAGCCGGCCGTTTACCACTACTTGCCGCGCGAGCACGGCTTGGCGCGCCGCACCGTGTTTTCGCTCGAGACATGGCGGCGATTGTCCCGGGGATTTCCAGCCGGGACGTTTTTTGCGGGACTCTCGTCGGTGTATTGGCGGGAGGCCTGGAAGTACGGAGAGCGAGCGTACCGTTACAGCCAGATGGACATGGGGCACGCTCTGGCGGCTTACGCCATCGCCGCGACGACGCTCGGCTGGCACGCGCGATGGCTCTGCGAACTGAGCGATGCAGACTCCGCCCGACTGCTGGGCCTGCATCATCCGGAGCAATTCACGAAACTGGAACTCGAATACCCCGAACTCGTCGTCGCCGTCGTTCCCGGACCTATCGTCGATCCCATTCCGGCGCAACTGAACGCCGATGCAATCGATTGCATCGCGAACGGCGATTGGCTCGGGCGACCGAATCGTCTCAGTCAAACTCACGTGCGGTGGGATCAAATCGACGCGGTCGCGGGGGCGTGCTGCAAGCCGCGCACGGACGCAACAGCTTTCGGGCGGTTGACCGAATCGCCGGCCATCCGACGGCCGGGGCGAGGCAACGGCGCTTCGGCACGAACGATCATCCGTCAACGCCGCAGCGCGGTCCGATTCGATTGCCAAACGCCGCTCTCGCGCGAGCGGTTCTACACCATGATGGCCCGCGTGCTACCCCACGCGGGCCGGGTACCGTTCGACACGCTCGGCCCGCCGGCATCGATTCATCTGGCGATGTTTGTTCATCGCGTGACGGGCCTGGAGGCGGGTCTTTACTGTTTGGTTCGCTCTTCACAACATCTCGACGCCCTACGACACGCGATGCGCCCGGAGTTTGTTTGGCAAGTGCCGCCGGATTGTCCGGACGTCCTGCCGTTGTTCCTGCTGCAGCCCGGAGGCTGCAAGACGCTGGCGAAGCGCGTGAGTTGCCATCAGGACATCGCGGGCGACGGGGCGTTCAGCCTCGGAATGATTGGCGAATTCGAGAAACCGCTCAGGCGGTTCGGCGCATGGTACTATCGACGGCTGCACTGGGAGGCCGGTGTAATCGGGCAGGTGCTTTACCTGGAAGCCGAGGCCGCCGGTATCCGGGCCACGGGAATGGGCTGCTATTTCGATGACCAGATGCACGACGCGTTCGGGCTCACCGGGCGGCAATACCAGTCAATGTATCATTTCACGGCCGGTGGCCCGATCGAAGACACGCGCTTGACGGCCCTGCCGGCGTACGGGGCGACACGATGAGTGTGACACGCGCATCGCGAATCTGAGCCGCGCAGAGCGATTCAACGGCAGCGTCCCGGTCAACATCGATCGATATCACGGGGGCCGGCCCGAGGTAGGGATTCCCGCAAGAGTCGAATCCGCCGAGTTTTAGCACCGTCCCGCACATCGCCGATAAATCGTTGCGTGCGCCCCTGATTCGAACAATCGAACACCAAGTACGTACACATGAGCATTTCCTCCAGCGTGGACACTGCGACATCGCAACTCGATCCCGGAACCCCGGCGCTCCGCGCCTTCGAACGGCCGGCTTCCTGGAATGTCCATTCGGTCGCACGGCGCGGACATAGCGCAAGAATTGCGCGTCTTTCCGAGCGCCGCAACCCGTTCATTTCCGTCGTTCTGCCCGTCTACAATGAGGCGGAGTCGCTGCTAGAGTTCAATCGTCGACTCGGAAAGGTCATGAACGCTTGCTGCCTGACGGCCTGTCGGGGGCCGCAGAGTTGGGAAGCCATTTACGTCAACGACGGCAGCACAGACGCCACCGCCCGAATGCTGAGCGAGTTGGCCCGCGCGGACGTTCGCATCGTCGTCGTCAACCTGCGCCGGAATTTCGGACAGACCGCCGCCCTGTCCGCCGGGATGGATCACGCCCGCGGCGACATCCTCATCACCATGGACACGGACCTGCAGCACTTGCCCGAGGAAATCCCCCGGTTCATGGAGAAAATCTCCGAAGGACACGAAGTGGTCCTGGGCTATCGCAGCGCTCGGCGCGACAGCCTGTTGTGGCGCCGGTTTCCCAGCCGATGCGCCAACGCCCTGATGCGGCGCCTCAGCGGGGTTGCGGTTCGCGATTTCGGCTCGACGTTCAAGGCCTTCCGGCGCGATGTCATCGGCGAGTTCGAGATGTTCGGTGATGTCCACCGGTTTCTGCCGGTACTCGGCGCCATGGCCGGACTCGACATGACCGAGGTGGCGATCACCAACGCACCGCGCAAGGCGGGCAAAAGCAAGTATGGCCTCGGTCGCACGTTCGGCGTCCTCATCGATATTCTGACGCTCGGCTTCTTTTCGAGTTACCTGACTCGGCCGGGTCGGCCGTGGGGCTATCTCGCGATGCTGTTCGGCGGGTTCGGACTGGCCATCCAGGGTACGCTCGTCGTGTTTTATATCATGGGAGTTCTCCCGAACATCCTCGAACGGCCGGGCTGGCTGCTACTCAGCGTTCTGATGGACGTAACGGGTCTCCAGTGCCTCGGGTTCGGCGTCATGTCAGAACTGCTTGGCCGAACCTACTTCGCCAGCAGGCGAAAGCCCATTTATTCGATCCGATCCATCCTCCGCGCCTCTGAGCACGATCTGCCACGAAGGGCCGCTACGCCGTGATTGCAGAAGCGAGACCGCGATGCCCGGTGTGCCGGACCGTGTGCCGTCACTGGCTGGCCCGCGGTGATCGCGACTACGCCAAGTGCCCGCGATGTCAAACCGCACACATGACCAATCCACCCCGGAGCGCGGAACTGAAAGATCTTTACAGCAACACGGTCTTCACCTTGCCGGGCAATGACCAATACTACGAGGATGATCCAACCAACTTGGCCGCCGCCCGGGCCCGCCGCCGATGGGTCGAGCGCTCCGTATCGTCCGGCCGCTTGCTCGATATCGGCTGCGGCTGCGGACACTTTCTCGCGGTGCTCAACTCTCGCCGGTGGTCGGCCCAGGGGATCGACATCAGCCCGCTGGCTGTTCGTCGCGCACGGCAGCGATTCAACGTCCGGTGCGAAGCCCGACCCTTCGCCGAACTGCCCGATTCATGGCGTGGTTGCTTCGATGCGGTCACCATGTGGGACGTGATCGAACACGTGCCCGATCCCTTCGCGGCCCTGTCTGGCGCGGCTTCGATGCTACGCCCCGGCGGAAGTCTGTTTCTGAGCACGCCGGACATCTCCGCCATCGCCGCTCGCATGCTTGGAAAACGCTGGCACTACATCGACCCCATGCAGCACCTTTGTCTGTTCAGCCGGGATTCGCTGATCCAACTCTGCGCCCGGACCGGCCTGCGAGCCGCCCGGAGCCGCTCATTCGGAAGATCGTATACGCTGGGCTATTTACTCTACCGTGTCGGTTATTGTTTCCCGATCCCCGGTCTGCGGGCGGCCGCCTCGGCGTCCGCCCGCGTACTTCGATCGATGCGCGATCTGAGCGTTCCGATCATGCTCGGCGATATCGTCGGTCTGGAAGCGGTCAAACCCGCCCGCGAGGTCACCTGATGTGCGGCATCGCCGGATATGTCGCGGCCCGGGCCCTCGATACAGACCCGATCGATGAGATGACCGATGCACTTTCGCACCGGGGACCCGACGGGCGCGGCGTGTTCCGCGACGCCGATTGGCATCTGGCCCTCGGACACCGCCGTCTGGCCATCATCGATCCGAACGGCGGGGCACAACCCATGCACAGCAAATGCGGCCGCTACGTCATCACATTCAACGGCGCAATCTACAACTACCACGAGCTGCGCCGAGAACTCGTCGAGCGGGGATGTCGATTCCGAACAACCAGTGACACCGAAGTCCTGCTCCAGCTGTTTATCCGCGAAGGCGAGGCCGCCTGCCGCCGGCTCAACGGCATGTTTGCGTTCGCCGTCGCCAACCTGCAAGAACGATCGCTGTTCCTCGCTCGCGACCCGATGGGCGAGAAGCCGCTCCTTTACACTTGCGACGAGCGCGGCTTCGCGTTTGCAAGCGAGATGAAATCGCTACTGCGGTTTCCGGGATTGAAACGCAGGATAGACCCGGTCGCTCTTCACCATTTCCTGTCGCTCAACTACGTGCCCGGCAAATCAACGATGATGGAAGGCGTCCGACGACTGCCCGGAGGTTGCTGTCTCCGGTACCACCGAGGCCGCACGGCAATCCGCCGTTACGATCAAACGCCGCCTCCGAAAACCGATCAGTCCCTGTCGCTCGATCGGGCGGGTGAGGAGTTCGAAGGGCTGCTCGACGATTCGGTTCGCCTTCGCCTGCGAAGCGATGTACCCGTCGGTGTGTTCCTTTCGTCCGGTGTCGATAGCAGCCTGATCGCCTCGTCGGCCGCACGGCTCTCCCCCGGAAACGGCATGGCATTCACGATCGGCTTCGACGATTCACGGTTCAACGAGTTGCCCCTCGCCGCCCAAACCGCCCGGCAGCTCGGCGTATCTCTCGAATCTCGAACCGCAACATGGGACGCGGGCGAATTGTTCGACCAAATCGTGCGCCACGCCGACGATCCGCTCGCCGACAGCAGCTCCCTGCCAACCTGGCACCTCTGTCAACTGACTGCGTCCCACCGCAAGGTCGTGCTCGGTGGCGACGGCGCCGACGAACTCTTCGCCGGATACCTCACCCATCGCGCCACGCCGATCGCCCGGCGGTATCGCCGCTACATCCCCGAGATCATTCGCAGCGCCGCGGCACGGTCGGCCCGCTACATTCCGATGGGTTCGGGCAAGGTCACGTTCGGATACAAATTGCAGCGTTTCCTCCGACGCAACGAACTGCCCGCCGGCGCCGCCCACCTGGCATTCAACGGCACATGGCTCGAATCCGACAAGCGACTCTTATACAATGCTGACTGGAATCGCCGAACGGTCGGCCTGGATAGCTATCGGTCGCTTTCCGCCGGTCTTGGAATCGCAACCGGCTCAATCGGCCTGTCCGAAATCCTGTCCGCCGATCAACGTCAGTACCTGCCCGACGATATTCTCGCCAAGACCGATCGCATGAGCATGGCCCACGGCCTGGAGGTCCGCAGCCCTTACCTCGATCCGCGGATGGTGTCATTCGCGGCGTCGCTCCCGGACAACCTCCGCATTCGATTCGGCCGAGGGAAGCGACTGCTCCGTGCCGTCGCGGCCCGCCGCGGTCTCCTCGCGGTGGCCCGTCGGCCCAAACAGGGCTTCAGCATTCCAATCCACGATTGGCTCCGGCACGGGCTTCGAACCAAGATGCTCGATTTGCTCAGTCGGCCGAGCCTCGAATCAACGGGGGTCTTCAATCCTTCCGCGGTCCGGCAGCGCATTGAGTCGCATCTTTCCGGGCGCGAGTCGATCGGGTTCGAGCTGTGGGGGCTCATGGTATTCATGTCGTGGTGGCATCAGTTCGTAGAGACCGAGATCCGCCCGTCGAATGGCCCGCGGCAAGCAGCATCTCGAATCAAGGCTGGCAAGGCGCTAATCGAGGCCCACCCATGAACAGAACGCCCCGGCCGACCCAATCGCTCGTTTTCCACGCCGACGACCTCGGTTTCACGCACGGGTTCACCGATGCCATTCATCGCGCACACCGACACGGCAACGTAACGAGCACGAGCATACAGTCAATTGGAATCGCCTACGACTACGCACGACGAAACGTCCTGCCCGACTGTCCCGGACTCGGCATCGGAGTTCATCTTAACGTCGTAGAGTGTCGCGGCCTGCGACCGGCAAGGCGTCAATCCGATCTCGTGGACGCGGACGGGTGCTTTCGAGGTTACGGCCCCCTGCTGCGGGCCGCGTTGAGCCGCCGCATTCGACAACAGATCGTCGACGAATGCACCGCTCAAATCGAAAAGGCCGCGTCGGATGGGATCGCAATCGATCATCTCAATTCGCACCGGCACGTTCACATGCTACCCTGGCTCTTCGACCCGATCTGCGAACACGCAGACCGTTATGGGATACCGTTCATTCGAGTCGTCCGCGAGCGGTTTCATTCGTTTGGGACCCGGTCCGGAATCGCACGCCTGCTTCGGGACTGTAACGTCGCCAAGCAGTCAGTGATGAGTGCCTGCGCCGCCCGCGCCTCGAGTCGGTTGAGGCATCACGATGTCCGCGCGAATCAACGATTCATCGGAATCTCGTTTACGGGATTCGGGTCCGAATCCGCGATCACGGCGGCCCTCGCGGCCAACCGCGCGGAAACGGTCGAGCTATTGCTACATCCCTGCGTACGCCGTCATTCGCTCGATCATGGCCGGCTTTCGCCTTCGATTCGGCGTTATTGCGATGCACCGAGCCGGGCCATTGAACTGGCAGCGGCTTGCTCGATGGCGCTTGCAAAGAAGATTCGGGACATGGGCTTCGCGACGACAAACTACGCCGCGCTGGCCGACAGAATGAGAAAACACGCGACCGTTCGTCAGCGCGACGGGGGAACCAGGACCAAGAATACGATCGCTGCCGCAAGGGCCAGCGCGCTCAGTACGCACGCCGCCACGATTTGATTTCGCCGCTGCCTGGTACACCACCGGGAATGACTGGCGAACGTGGCATCCACGGTCGCCCGCCAGGCGTCCGCGTCGCCGTCCGGCGGTTGCACCAATTCGAGGGTGACGCCTGCGTCCTTCCAACGATCGATCTTTCCGTATCCGGACCAGATCGTCGTCAACAATGCGTTCAGATCTAAAAAGACCGCCCGGTCAAACCGGCCGGAGCACAGGGCGTCGTTCAAGTCCGCGTCGTCTTTCGACTCGAAATACTCGACCTCGCCCGAACTCGCCGACCCGACATAGGATGTCAACGCCGCCGACTCGGCGTCGTTTTCCCCGCGCCGCACCGCGATGCGCCCGAGTTTCGATGCGGCTCCTGCCTCTCTCGTCATGATGCCCCGTAGTACCTTGCCACGAATGCCGTCAAGACACCCAAACCGACAATTCCGAAAACGCCCGCGTAAGGAAAGATGCTGGCGCCCGTCAACCACGCCGGTCCGCGGTAGCGCACGAACGGTCGGGCCCCCATGATCATCATGATCCCGCCGGCGTGCAAACCGACCGGCAACCACAGGCTTCGATCCGTGACGAGAAACGACACCCCCAGCAGAACGCCCAATGCCAGATGGCCCCCGATCGTCCACCATCGTTTAACCGCTCGAACGTAATGGGCGGATGCGAATATCAGCGTCCCGATGACGACGGTCACCGACGGCGAAAACGTCTTCAACAGGTCGCTGAACAACACGCCGCGAAACAACAGTTCCTCGGCCAACGCCCCGAACACGGCCGTCGCGGGTAACAACAACAGCCGGCGCATCCATCGCCGTCGGGATTGATGTACGTCGACCCGCATCCGGTCCGTCGCAATCCAGATGGCAAACAGCACGCAAAGGCAAGTCGTCGCGGCCGCCGCCCCATGTGCGAACAACTTCAGCGATCCGTCGATCGGAAGCATCGCACCGTAAAACTCGATCGGCGACTGCCCCTGCACGAGCAGTGGATATGCCATGATCAACGCCAGGATGGACCCCTGCGTAATCACTCTTCCCCAGGTGCGCACCGCCCGCGGGGCATCGCCCGAATCGAGTCTGTAGCGAATCGGCAACCCGTGCAGCTTCAGCAACAACGACTGACCGCACCACATGACAAACGGCACCAGCAGAAGCAGTCCAATGGCGATCATGCCCGCCCCTCGATCGCCTTCGCCGCGTTCACCCCGCCATCCATCCTGCCCCTGTCACTCTTGCACGTGAACTTGGGGTCACCGGAGAACACGCGGGTCCACCGACTGTCGCCCCACAGGAACCACGCCGCCGGGAATTCTCTAATGAACCGCTCGAAGAGATCGGTCCATTGCTGCATGGCGCGTGTGAGCGCTGCCGACCGACCGCCTTCGGCACGGGTCAGCGGCGTGACGGTGATCGGTTCGTGAAACACCATCGTATGCCGAGGCCCGTCTATTCTCCCGACCAGCGGCACCATCGGCGACTCGGCCAGCATCGCGATCGAGGCCGGCCCCGTCGGCAAGAACGCCTCTTGACCGAAGAAACGCACCGCGGTGCCCTTGTGGCGTTGCTGCGCAATGTCCGGCGTGATGACCAGCGCGTGCCCCTCGCGGAGAATGTCTAGCAACGCAGACGCGCGGCTCGTCGGATCGGTGGCGCTGGCAGGTTCGAGTACCACGTCGAGCCCGGCCGCACGGCACCACGCCTTTTTCAACTGTCTCTTGCGCTCGTCGTGTGACCAGCGCAGGTAAATGCGAACCGACACCTCGCGACTCAGCCGCACCGCCGTCAGCAGGTAGTTGCAAACATGAGGCGTTGCCACCACGGCGCCCCGTCCGGCGTCCAACGCCCGGCGCAAGTGTGAAATCGAATCATCGATTGCGATCTGCTCTTCCGCACGGGCCGCGTTGGCGGCAACCGATTCGGCGGTGTCGCGCTCGCGGAATACCCGCAGCCCGTTCGTCAAATGAAGCGCGACTTGCCGAAAGTATTCGCGAAAGGCCGACTCGGAATAGACCCCCGCGGCCCGCATGTTTCGGGCAACCTGCGCACCCAGGACCGGCAACCAGGGTCCGGCGCCACCCAACCAACGCTCGATGAAGTCGATCGTGTCATGCGAAAGGCGCGGGGCCACCGCCAGCCCCGCCGATCTGGCCTGCGCCGTCAGCCACCTTCGACCGTTTCGCAACGACACCCATGTCTCCCGCCTGCGGAAAGCAGCGATCTGCATCGCTTTGACGCCCGAGGCAGAATGAGTCTAGGGACCCGAGCAAGGTCGGACAACCGCATCGACAGACGGGGGCGCGTCACGGTTCCAATTGGATCGCTCCGTCGCCTTCGGCCGCTTACGGACAGGTCGGCTGCGTCAACAGCAGATTCACGAAAGGTGCAATATCGGCGCCGTCCAGCTTTCCGTCACCATTGGCATCCCCCGCGCAGAAGGTAACACCTTGGCAACCGGCGACGGAGCAATCCGAACCCGAACCTTGCGAGGTCCCTCCGGCGATTGCGCAATCGGTTGGTTCCAACGCCAGGCAGCCTCCGTTCGAAAAGCAGCACGCCTCCGCGGGTTGGGGCGTACAGTCGAAGCCGTTGCACGGATCGCCGCAACCATCGAGAACCGTAAGGGACTCGTAGTGGGCGTAGCCCTGTCCGCCGGACGTGGAGTCCACCATCGCCATTTCGAAGAAGAGTTGCGCCGCCGGATTCTCGACTACGTGGGCGCTGATCTGGACGTAGGAGCCGCCGAAGCCTCGGTAGATTCGAATCGTGTTTCCCCGCCGCGAAAACCGCAGGTCGAAGCTCTTGAGGGCGTCACTTGCCGCGCCGAGTTGAGCGTTGAGATCGACGCGATAGTGCGTGTCGCCCGCGAATATCTCGTTTGCGTTGTCGTATCCGTACTGCATTTTCAGGCTCGAATTGGCGGTGGCTCCGGCGTGAAAGAGACCCACCCAGTGTTTAACGTGGGTGTCCAGAAACACGCCCGACCAGGTACACTCACCCTTCACGAAGACGTCGAAATCTCCGTCCAACTCGAATGACGAACGCACCCGGCATAGGCAGTTGTTGGTGGCCTCCACCCGCATCTTGCCGTACGGAAAGGTCGGGCCGGTCCAAGTCCCCTCGCACCAGTAGATCTGGTGGTACCACTGATCGATCTGATCGAACTCGTCATGGATCACGCAAGTCGGCGCCCCCCGCGGATCGGGCAACTCCTGCCCGGCAAGCGAGTTTGTGATCCAAACGCAGCCCACCGCCGCCGACAGAAACGCGCATCTCAAATTCGTACGTAGG
>JAPULF010000292.1 GCA_027295245.1 Planctomycetota bacterium | reverse complement strand
CCTGAACTGGCGTTTTGTCGGACTTGCCTCCGGACAGGGTCTTGACCAAGGCAATTTCGCGGTGGATGTTCATCCGCACGACTTCACCGTGGGACAGGTCGAACTCAACCGATCCGGTGCAAACCGCGCGTTCGAGTCGGCGCTTTTCGTCTTTCTTGGCAAGGCGGGCGGGCGCGGTACGTGGCGGGCGTTTGTCACGGGCGACCTGTCGGCCTCGAGTCTTGGAGACCGGCGCGGTGGTCGGCTGGGTGGTCGGGTGGGTGGTCGGGTGGGTGGTCGCAGTCACGTTGGCAACTTGCGCCTTTTGGTCGGTTCCTTTTTCCGCGGCCGACGCGGGGGGCGCCGACAGGCCGGGCGCCGTTGCCATCTTGATCTGTCCGTGCAGATCAATCGTGGCGATTTGTGACCCGTCTACGTCCCGGACGGAGCGCAGCGTGCAGTCCAGTTTCGTGATGGTGGTTCCGAAACTCTTGTGGTTGGTTCGATGCGTCAACGTCCATGTTTCGCCGACTCGCTTGGGCCCATCGGGGAAGTAAAGCGTTCCCATATCGTTCAGCATGCGTTCGGCGTTGCTTCCGCTGACGAGACATTTTTGGGCGGTGCTGCTCAGTCTGTCGCTGGTGGTGGGGGCGACGGTCGAACCCGGGCGCGTCTGGACGCTTGCCGGCTTGGCGGTCGCCGGATCCATCATGAAGATGATCTTCGATCCGTGGACCTTTGAGAGGCCCCTCAGCGCGGCGACGGGGTAGGTATTCCGTAGCGAATCGAACGCGGCGTCCTCGCGAAAGCTGCCTTGCTGGCGGACCTCGTAGCGATCGCAAATCCACTGGACGGGTCCCACGAGGTTTTTGGCCGATTTCCCGGAATCTCGGGTTGTCGGTGTCTGGGTTTCCTGTATATACGTCCGTCTTTCTATGACCGAGTCGTTGTAGGCCAGCGGAATCTGGGCGGAGATGGCGGCCCCGTCAGAGTAGTCATTTTCGATGACGTAATAGATCGTTCGAGCCGGGGTGAACATGAATCGAAAGGCGTACGCCTCTTCGTCCGCGGCCTCTGAATCGGTCCGCGGCACGGGATCGCCGGCGGCCGCGAGAGCAGGCATCGCGACGATCGATAGCAGGAGCCACAGGCGTGCCGGGGCGTTGGTCATTTCGAATCATCCGGTTTGCAGGGTCGCCCGGGCCCCGCCGCGCGGTTCGTATCCGGGCCGACGGTGTTTCCCAGGCTGTCTGACGTTGAAACTCGTGTGCCGCTGTCCCCCCCGGGCCGTTTGGGCCGGGCACCTCAACCGGAAATTCGGTCGATGGTTACCTTCAGCATGTTTTGGCGGTGGCCCTTGTGCAGCCGGTAGCCTTTTCGGCGCTTGAACTTGATGATATCGATCTTGGGGGCCTTCACCGCGGCGTCGAGGGTTGCGGTGACGGTGGCCCCTTCGAGCCACGGCGTGCCGACCTTGCTGTCCTTGCCGTTGCCTAGCATCAGGACGCGATCGAATTCGAGGTTCTTGGCGTTCTCGGGGAGATCGCGTTTCTCGATGTAGATCGTGTCACCCTGTTCCACGCGGTATTGTTTTCCGCCGTCTTCGACGATGGCGTACATGGCTTTTGCTCCTTACATTGAGTTTAGCCTTGCAAGTATCCCTCAGACGGCGTCGGATCGCAAGGGCCTGAAGCGTCCGAAAAAGGGCTCTACGGGACCTTGTGCCGGAGTTTTTGGGCGATCGCCGCTGCGCGGGTCCAGGCCGCAACCAAGTCTTTTCGGCCGGTGGCGTCCGACCAACCGGCCTTGGGGTACTCTTGGATCAAGGCCAGCAATTGCACCTGGCGGGGCGACAAGAACGATCGGGCATCACCCTTGGCTCCGACGGCGGCGTTCACGCGGCAGGCTTGCAGGCCCGTCATGGGCACGAACCGCATGGGCGACTTGGAGAGGTAGTATTTGGGCTCCTTGTCGGGGCGGATGGCATCGTCGGAGCGGACGGCGAGACGGCCGACCATTTCCGCGGCGGTCTTTTGCTGGTCGTCGCTTCGGGTGAAGACGCGCGAGGCGCACTGGACGGACCGGGCCCGGCGAACGAGGGTCCGGTAATCGACCACTCTGGGATCGAACTCGACCTCTACGACCTCCATCTTGTCGAGGAAGCCGGGCAGGGTGCCGACGACGCCGGGGATCCGGCCGAGGGCGCCCTCGCCCTCCCAGAAGCAGTGCATGGCGAAGGTGGCGCGTTCGACGCCGCGGGCGCGGGCGGTTGTTTCGAGGCTCAACAGCTCGAGATAAGGGGGTATGTCGCGGTCGAAGTTTCGCAGGGCGTGGACCATTGCCTTTGCGAGACCGGCGACGGTGTAGTTGCCCGCCACCTTCGGGGCGAGGTCGGCGCAGTCCGGGGAAATGATCCGCACGACGGGGTTGTTCCAGGCTTTTTCCTTGAAGGACTTGAGGGTTTTTTCATCCGGTCCGGGGATGTTGTTGTAGACCGCTACGGGTAGGAACAGGGACTCCGCGGCCTCGACGATCAGCGGGTGGCTGAGGACCTGTTGACCATAGTTGATGCAGGTTCCGCAGCCCGGCACCTCCTGGAAGAGGACCAGAAGCGGCCGTTTGGCGGACGTGGCATGGGCCAAGGCGTTGTCGAAGCCACGGGCCCATTTGACGTCGCCGAGTTCGGGCGGCGGAGTCGTGCTTGCGGGTTTTCCGGGGGCTTCGCCATTCGCGGCCGCGGTTGCGGTTGCGGTCAGAGCGACAAGTGCCAGGACGCGAAGGGGCCAGCGTAATCCTGGTTTGAGTGTTTGGTTCATGGTTTGCCTTTTTCGATTCAAATGAGCGGTATGTTTGCGGCTCATACACAACCTCTCAGTTTAATGACCCGACCCGCCAAGCGTCTAGAACAGCATATGCTGCGCCGGGGGTTCCGACAACTGTCTTTCCTCCCGGCTTGGTTCTCCGTTGGATTGCGGTTGCGGGTCGGCCGGCTGCGCCAGGGCCGCGTCGTGCTTCGCGAATAGTGCGTCTATGCGGGCTTGAAGTCGGGCGTCGAGTTCGTGCGACGTTTGTGCCGCGAGCGCTTCTGATGCGTCGACGGCGGCCTCGAATGCCGCTTTGTCCACGGCGTCGAGGTCGGGGACGTAAAGACGCTCGACATCCTTGGGTTCGAATTTCAGGAGGCCGTCGCCGTAGACGCGATGCTCTTGGGCGCTTGCCCGGGCGGCGGCGGCGGAGTGGAAATAGCAGAGCAGATAGGCGACGAACTTCTTGTAGGCGGGCTTCATATAGACGGCGTGAAAGGCGGTCAGATTCAGGACGCGGGCGGCGTTGCGGACGAATCGCAATCGCTTGCGGCCGAAGACGGTTACGAGCAGATCGGCCGGTCGGCGTTGCTCGGTGAGGTACCAGAGCCGGCGCGTGCGGGTGAGGTATCGCCGGTGGATTTGTCGGGCGATGCCGTGATCGAGGTATTTTTGTATTCGCGGTGCATCCCGCCGCGTTGCGTCGAGGATCAAGCACTTTTTTCCGGAGGCCGCGAGGGCCTCGTAATCGGCGGGGGCGAAGTTCGGCCTGCGGGCCTGGGCGGCCTTGGTGATGCAGGGGCGGAGCAGGTCGTCGGGAATGGACCAGGTCGCGGCTTCCTCGCGGGTCATGGTGAAGAAGGCGTTGGCGCCGGTGGCTATTCCGCGGGTACACGAAGCGAATGCCGACAGCGGTCGCAACAGGTCGCCCGGCGATGGGTTTACGATGCCGTTTCCCGAGGTGCTCCACTTGGCCGAGGGGTCGAGATCGGACCGGGCGATGCGTTGGACGGCGCAATTCGGGGATGCCGGCGTGTCTTGGCCGCCGAACGGATCGAAGGCGACGTCGACGGCATTCGCATCCGCTACTTTTGAAAACGTTATGGTCTCGGATGACTCGGCGGCGTCGAAGAGCGTGATGGTCGCGGTGGAGAGGATTCCGTCGAAGACGTTGGCGGCGTAGTCGAAGACGATGAATCCTCGAAAGGCCGGGCAGGCGAGCAGAGCCCGCTTGACGGCGCGGCCGAAGTCGGCGTTGAGGAATTCGGTCGGGGTGATGACGGCGGCGCGGCCGGTCGCCGACAGCAGCTTGGTGATTCGCAGCAGGAAGAGGCAATAGACGTTGGTGAGCCGACTTAGACGCATGTGGAAGTCGGCCTCGAATCGGCGAAAGACGCGTTCGGGCAGCTTGGCGTCGTGGTGGCGGATGTAGGGCGGATTGCAGACGACGGCGTCGAAGGTGTCGGGAAGCGGGGCTTCGAGGAAGTCGGCGGTGCGGAGATCGAGCGACTCGAACCGGCCGACGGGGACCCTGGCGCGGGCCAGCGGCAATACGTCAGGGTCGATGTCCGTGCCGACGATGCGGGTTTCGGCGGAAATCTCCGTGCGGGCGAGTTGTTCGATGAATATGCCGGGGCCGACGGCGGGGTCGAGGAAGCCGGCGGGTTGTCGGGCGCAGGTCCACCGGACCATTGCGCGGGCGACGGCGGGCGGGGTGAAGAACTGGCCGAGCTTCTTGCGTCGCTGGTACGGCACACGGGCGGCGAACGTTTCCTCCGGACTGTTCGCCGGGGTTCGGGACGGGTCGGTGATCGTGCGTGCCGCGACGGACATTTAAGCGGTTCCGGGCTCGAGCGGATATCCGGCGTCGCGCCAGCGGCGGATGCCGCCGTCCATCGAGATGACTTTGGTGTAGCCCATTTTGGTGAGGGCATCGGCGACCAGGGCGGAGCGGAATCCGCCGCCGCAGTAGACGATCAGCTCGGTGTCGGTGTCGGAGAAGCGGGTCTCGATGTCGCGTTCGATGATTCCCTTGCCGAGGTGCAGTGCGCCGGGCAGGTGGTCGCGGCCGTATTCGCTCTCCTCGCGGACGTCGATCAGGTTGGGGGTCTTGCCGCTGACGAGGCGGTCGTTGACGGCAGCCGCTGTGGTTTCGCGGATCCGGGACTTGGCCTCGGCAACCAATTTCAGGAATCTCGGGGCGTGGCGTGACATTTTTTCACCTCCGATAGTCTGCTGGGCCGACGATCGTTCGAGCCTGCATGGGGAGCATACGAGCGGGGGGCGGATCGGGCGAGAGAATAGAGAGGCGGCGGCATGGGGGAATTCCAATCGTGTGGAGCCGGGCCGAGGTGCAAAAAGGCGCAACTTCCCGCGTGGCAGCTTGAAAAGGGGGATCGGGGCGCAACTGGTTGCAAGTCGGGCGGCCTTGGGTGGATCGCGCCGGTAGGCAGGCCGCCCAAAAAAGTCGGTGGATCGGGATTCGCGTCTTTCGGTCGGATCGATCTTGGCGCTGATGCACGGTCGGTTCCTTCTCGCGGGGCCGTAGGGGGCACGCAGTTTTTAAGCGCCACTGGGCGCAATTCTTGCAAACGACCCGCGTTTTCGGGGTCGTGAGGGCGGGCCGAGTTGCGCGGGCGCCGCTCGTATTCTCATGCCCACCGCATGCGCGGATGGGCATGGCACCCGGCGCGGGCGGTGGCCGCCCTCCTCTGTCATTCATCCCCTAGTGTTGCTCCGCGCTTTGAACAATCGAGAACCATTAGCACCCGGGGCCGGGTGCATGTTTGCGAGGTTGGAGCATTTCCAGGATTTGGCTCGGCGGGAGCCTCGCCCTCCCGTGCGGGAGACTCGACCTCCCGTGCGGGAGCCTCAACCTCCCGTTCGGGAGACTCGCCCTCGTCGGCTCGGCGGGAGTCTGGTAGACTGGGTTGTGGCATGAAACCCGGCCTTGTGGGTGGTCAACAAGATCGCGGAATGTGGCGGTGCGTGAATTACCAGGACCTGAGAACGAAGACAAAGTCGCTTTGGGCTCGAACTTCGCTACGAGACGTTCAAGCCGAATCGCTGCGAGCGCGGCATTCTTGTGCGCCGCGCTCGCAGTGAGCGGATTCGGGTGCGGATCGGGGCGGGACGGAATCGTCGCGCTTGTCCGGCCTTCGGCGATGGGCGTTGTGCACGTGTGCAGCGAGTCCGGCGTTCGGGCCGGTACGCCGATCAGCAAATCGAGAATCCTCTCATCGTACGGTTGGCGGGATTGTGCCATGTCCGGTGTGGTGGTCGAGGGAAAACCGTTTCTGCGGAAATATTATCCCGGAGAACCGTCCATGCCCGACCCGCGAGAGCCGGAGGCGTTTCCGACGGCCGCGATGTTCGTGAATTGGGCGAACTTCCTGCGGCCTGCCCCGTTGCACTTCGGCCCGGCGCCGGCGGTGGGCGAGGAAGTTCACGTGGCGGGCTACTTCCCGGAACGCCTTGATGGGCCTACGCCGTCATTCTGGACCGGGCGCGAAGAGATCGCGAAGGGCCGGGTGATTGAGCCGCCGAAAACGGCGGGCGATGAACGGGCGGGTTTGATTTGGATCGCCGTCCCGCGGGGCAACTACGGCGGTTTTGTCGGAGGGCCCGCGGGCCTTGATATCGATGAAGGGCCGCGCAGGGTGTTTGGAATCGTCTTGTTTCAACAATCGGTACAAGAAGGCCCGTCGGATTCCGACACGGCGGTCCTGGCCATCCATCGTTTGCCGATTGAGATACAGGCCGGCATTGAATGAAATTGCGTCGATCACGACTGGTGCTTCTGGCTGTCTCGTTGGCTGCGTCATCGAATTGCATTCGGCTGGTTGAGCCGGGTCCGCTCTCGAGCGAGGACGCCGAAGCGCTGGCGGTTGTTCGACGCGATCTGGTTGTTCTTCCGACGTACGCGGGCGGTCCGCTCTCGAGCTTTCCGGTCGGA
>JAPULF010000291.1 GCA_027295245.1 Planctomycetota bacterium | reverse complement strand
CGATTTGAACCATGATCCGATCGGCCTCGTCCTTCGGCAGGGCCTTCAACAGCAGATCGCGGGCGTAGGCGATTCCACCCTCCTCCGTATAGACCTTCGCAAGGGCAAGGGCGTGAAACTCTGCCACCACCGAGGCGCGTTGGGCTTCGTCGATTTCGCCCATCATCGCGACTTCCTGCGTTACGTCTTCGACGGACGTCGCGCTTAGCTTGGTCATCAAGGTCGACGCGGATTCCTTGTCGATGCTGACCAGCAGAATCGCCGCCTTGCGGAGACCGGAAATCTCTTCCGTGCTCGCCGTCGATTCGGTATTCGGGGCCATGCGCGATTCTTCCTACTGATCCGCGGTGATCCAGCGTTCGACGAGATTCGCCGCGGAATTCGGATCTTCCTTCACCATGGTGCCGAGCTGCTTGACGAACTGCATCGTGCGAACCGCCTCCTCGGAGATCTCACGGCCTTCCAGCAAGGCGCCCAGCTCTTCGACCTCGCCAACCGCGGTGGGACCGCCTGCCAATGCAGCCAGGACCGGCTTCCCGTCGGGACCGATCGCCACGGTGCCGCCACCTTCATCGTCGACACCGGCGCCCAATTCTCCGCCGCCGGATTCACCGAGCGCGGCCTGGGCCTTCTTCGCCATCCGCAAGACCGCAAAGAGACCAAACAGCGCCAATATTCCAAGGCCCACTTGCGGCCCGAACTCTCTTGCCAGCGCGACGTAGTCCAGCGGAGGACTCGTCGCCAAGCCCACTTCACCCTCCGGCGCCGCGTCGTAGTACCAGTCCACAACCACCTGGTTATCCGCGCTGGCGTTGATCAGCGGCATGACAAGCGCCTTGATCCGTGGAAGGACGTCGGTGCTGGTGTTGTCGAATTCCGTGGGTGTAATCGGGCTGGTGTCGTCCGCCACGCGACCGCTCATGACGATCTGCTCCAGATAGGCCCGCGGAACGGTCACCGATGCCAACAATCGTTCCAGTTGGCCCGCCTTCAGCTCCCTCTGAGTCGTGTCCACGTCGGTTTCGCCGCCGTAGTCCACCTCGGTCTCTTCCTTGAGGCTTGTTTGACTGGGGCCGACGCTTGCGATGGCCCGACCCTGATTCGGTTTGACACCCGGACCGGTGGCATCGCCGCCGCCGCTCTCTTCGTCCGTGCTCGTGGACTCTCTCTTGACCGGCAGCTTCCCGACTTTCTTCTTTGTTATAAGTTCGTTGGCGGTGCGCAAGGTTGCATGCACGTTCACCACCACGCCCGCGATATGTCGCAACTGGTCGTAGATCTTCTTTGCGTGATGCTCTTCGATCTGGCGCTGCAGTTCGAGTTGCTCGGTCGGCATCGCGTTGGCCGGATCCGGCGGTCGATAGGATCGGAACCCGTCGGTAATCCTGATATCGCCGACACTGAGCCCCGCGGACCCTGCCACAAAGTGCGCGATCGACGCCACAAGTTTCTGGGGAATTCCCTGGTCGCCGTCCATGGTCACCGCGACCGAGGCACTGGATGCCTTGCCGCCCCGCCTAAAACCACGCTTTTCCGACTTTATCAGAAATACGCGCGCGGTCTGGACGCCGCGGAATTCGCGCAGAACGGACGACAATTCGAATTCCAACCCGCGGTTCCATCGCCAGGTCGTGGCCCGGTCGCTTCGGAACACGTTGTCGTCCTTCAACATCTCGGCGTAGCTGGAAGTCGTGTCGCGCGGCATGGCATCGGCCTGTGCCAAGACCGCCTGGGCCCGTCGTCGGTCGCCCGTGTCCCCCTTGATCATGACTTGTTCGGACTGAATCCGCGTCTCGATACCGGCCGCCACGAGCGTCGCAGCGACGCGCTGAATCTCACTGCCCGACAAAGATTGATCCAGCACCGGCGTCCACTCGCTTCCGCCGGCCCAACTAAGCAGCCCCCATGCCCCCGCAAGAACGACAACCGCGGACAGGACGATCGCAATCCGTTGCGAATTCGTCATGCCCTTGAGTTGCTCGCCGATCTGATTGGCCTGTGCCTTCAGGAACTCCATTTCCTGCTCTTGCACGATGGTGCGGTACTGTCAATTGGGCGAAAGGTTCCGACCTACACCCGCATCTGCTTGATCTCCGTGTAGGCGTCCATCAACTTGTTGCGGATCTCCATCAGCAGATCGAATGCGATCCCCGCCTTCCGCGACGCGCTGAAGACTTCCGCCACGTTGTCCGCCTCTCCGGTCAGCAGTTTTTGCACGCCGGCATCCGCCTCGGTCTGCAATTGGTTCACCTTGTCCAGGCTCTCCAGCATGAAGGTCTTGAAGTCCTTGCCTTCCGGCGCTGCCGGCTTAGACGCCGGATGCGAACTCGGCAGATCGATTGGACGGATGGATCCCAGCCCGCCCACACCCAATGTCGGATCAGCCATTCGTCAGTCTCTCCAACGCGGCGAATTCACCGCCGGCGTAATCCAACGCTCGCGTCATGCCAGCAGCCGCAGCGTGCTCGCCATGATCGACTTCGTGGCCTCCATGGCCGTTACATTCGCCTCGTACGCCCGAACCGCAATCATCGCGTTGATCATCTCGGTCGAGAGGTCCACGTTCGGGTAATAGACGATGCCGTCCTTGTTCGCGTCCGGATGACCCGGATCGTGAACCGCCCGCGGCTGACTTTGATGATCTTCAATGACGGAATCCACGTGGACTCCGACCCCGCCGCGACCGTCGCCGGATGCGAGAAGCGCGACCTGCCTCCGGTACGGACCCGGCTTGCCGTCGGCCCGCCGCGTCGTCTGCATGTTGGCGATGTTGCCTGCGATCGTGTCCAGTTGAATTCGCTGGGCAACCAGACCCGACGTGCTGATATCCAAAGCGCCGAACATGGATTCGTTTCCTTCACAGCGTCGTCCCGGTCAGGGTCTCTAGACCACACGACCGCGAATCGCCTTCGAAATACCGCCGTAATATCCCTTCAGGATTTCGGCGGCGACCTGGTTCATCATTGCATTCTCGGCGAGCATCGCCATCTGCCGCTCGATTCGGGCATTCGTTCCGTCTTGAAACAGCAGGTTTTCGGCCGGCTCCCGGCCCGGACGCGTTCGCAGAAAACCGGATTCGTCCACCTTGAACTCATCGGTCGACGCCAGTCGAAACGCCTTGTCCTCGGGCGTTCGTCGTTCGGAAGCCTCCTTCAGAGCCGATTGAAAAGACTCTATAGAGAGCTGCTTCGTGCGATAACCCGGCGTCGTAACGTTGGCGACGTTCTCCGCGAGCATTCGATTGCGGGACTCGGTGAATGCCAAGGTCTTTTCCAGCATCGGAAAGGCCCCGCCGCCGGTGATGTCGGACAAGAACGCCACAAGTACGATCTCCAAACCCGGCAGGATGCCAAGCGCACCCCACCGCCATCCAAGCAAGCGTCATGCCACGCGCACACGCATCGCACCATCGCGACATCCGCGTTGTTAGCGGAACCCACCGGCAAATCCCGCCGACAGGGCGCACTTTTTGCGCCTTCGGCCGGTCCATTCGCGACTCAACCAGCCCGCCGTGCCACCAGCGTCTGAGGTTGCAGCGGCGATTGCGGTTGCTGCAGCACCGCCGCGGCGGCCGCTTCCTCTCGCCATCGCTTGAGCTTCATTCCCAGGGTCCGCACGCCGATACCCAGTG
>JAPULF010000290.1 GCA_027295245.1 Planctomycetota bacterium | reverse complement strand
CTCTTTGTGTTTCTTGGAAAGAGCGGGGCGCTGGCATTCGACAAGAGCGGAAAACAACTCTGGCAAACAAACCTCTGCAAGGAATCCGATCCGCAGCGCTGGGGTTCGGCGTCGAGCCCGATCCTATACAAAAACCTGCTGATCGTTCCGGCAACCGCCGAGAGCGAAGCGCTGGTTGCACTCGACAAGAAGACGGGCAAGGAGGTATGGCGGCAGGAGGCGTCGGGATTCAGCAATTCGTGGTGTACGCCGATCCTGGTTGAAGTCGCAAAGGATCGGACCGACTTGGTGATCGGCGTCACCCAGGAGATTTGGGGCATCAATCCGGATACCGGCAAGCTGCGGTGGTATTGCGAGGGCGCCAAGAGCGGTTCGTATTGCACCAGTCTGGTATCTCTGGGTGACGTGGTTTACGGAATCGAGGGTCGTAGCGGCAAGTCTATTGCGGTTCGGGCCGGCGGCAAGGGCGACGTGACCAAGACCCACGTGCTGTGGACCGGACGCGATTCCGCGCGGTTCGGCACGCCCATCGCTTACAAGGACCGGCTCTACTCCTTCAGCGGCAGCGTCGGCACGGCCATCGACATCAAGACCGGCAAGAAGGTACATCAGGCCCGGTTCAAAGGGGGCCGGGGCGGCGCGGGCGGCCGTCGGGGCGGCGACTACTCCTCGCCGGTGCTTTCTGACGGCAAGCTGTATTACGCACGGCAGTCCGGGGACGTGTTCGTCGTGAAGGCAAACGACAAACTCGAACCGGTGGCGATCAATCGAGTCACGGCAGATAACGAGGAATTCAGCGCTACGCCCGCGATCAGCAACGGCGAAGTGTTCCTCCGTTCGAACAAGCATCTCTATTGCGTGGCCCCGATGGGACAGAGCGTGCCGCCCGAAGAAAAGATCGCCGTGGCACCGGCTGCGTCCGAAGAGGGTGCTGAGGCGGAGGGAGAGCGCGGCGGCCGGGGGAGAAGTCGCGGTGGACGCGGCGGGCGCGGTGGACGCGGCGGCTTCGATCTGGAGCAGTGGTTCAAGCAACGTGATGAAAACGGCGACGGCAAACTGAGCGGCGACGAGATTTCGGGGCGCATGCGTGACCGCGTCGGCGACATCGATACCGACAAGGACGGGGCTATTACCCTGGAAGAATTCCGCAAGGGCCGCAGCAGCATGTTTGGCGGACGCGGGCGCGGTGGACGAGGCCGCGGCGGTGAGGACGGCCCAAGTCGTCCGGAACGCCCGAAGCGACCGCCACTGGAAACCTAGGCCTGTTCGTGCTCGAAGTTCTCCGGGGAATCTTCGAATTCGGATTCGGAGCCCCCATCCGATTGCGGGGCGTCGTCTAATTCCTCCATGTCCGCTTCGTATCCGTCCGCAATGTCCTGATCGCGGTGCTTCTTGATCTGTCCCCATTCGTTTTTGGTGATCAGGACTTCGCGTGCCTGGCTGCCCTTGTACTCGCCGACGATCCCGGCCTCGGCCATCTGGTCGATCAGCCGGCTGGCCCTTGAATAGCCGATCTCGAGACGGCGCTGCAACAAGCTGACGCTGCCGCGTTTCGTCTCGACGATAATGTCCACCGCCCGATCGAATAACGGGTCGCGCTCGCCGCCGCCCTCGCCGGCGTCGGGGCGCAGCCGCGTGAGTTCGTGAAGGAATTGCGGTTGGGCCTTCGTTTTCAGGTCGGCGACCACCGCCCGCAACTCGTCGTCTTCGATATACGTGCCTTGTGATCGAACCAGCTTCGCCGAACCCGGCGGAAGGAACAGCATGTCGCCCTCGCCCATCAGCACTTCCGCCCCGTTCTGATCGAGCACGATCCGCGAGTCCATTCGGCTCGCCACGCGAAACGCCACCCGGCAAGGCAGGTTGCTCTTGATGAGGCCCGTCACGACGTTGGCCTGGGGCCGTTGGGTGGCCACCACCAGGTGGATTCCGATGGCCCGGCTCTTCTGGGCCAAGCGGCTCAGGTGCTGTTCGACCTCCTTGCCGGAGGTCATCATGAGGTCGGCCAGTTCGTCGATCAGAATCACGATGTACGGCAGGTGCGTGGGGATACGGAGCTTTTCTTCATCGGTGGTGGGCTGGAATCTCTCGTACACCGCCTCCTTGCCGAGACGATTGAACGAGGCGATGTCCTTGACCCCGGCCTCCGCCAACAGTTCGTAGCGCTCGTCCATCTTGACGGTGGCCCAATGCAGGATCATCTCGGCACGCTGCATGTCCGTGACGATGGGACACATCAGGTGCGGGATTTCCTTGAAGATGGACAGCTCCACCATCTTGGGGTCGATCAGGATCAGCTTCACGTGGTCCGGCCGCTGGGTCATGAGGATCGACATTACCAGGGCGTTCAGGCAGACCGACTTGCCGCTGCCGGTGGTTCCGGCGATCAGCATGTGCGGCATCGACGCGGTATCGACGATCAATGCGTTGCCGCTGGCATCCTTGCCGAGGAACAGGGGCAGGGCCATCTTGGTGGACTTCACGCCGCCGAGCATCATCAGTTCCTTGAGCCTGACCTTTTCCTTGTTGACGTTGGGAACCTCGATGCCGATGGTGTTCTTGCCCGGGATCGTCGCCACGATACGGACGGCCGGGGCCTTCAACGCCCGGGCGATGTCGTTCGCGATCGAGTTGATCTGGCTGACCTTGATGCCCGCCGCCAGGTCCACCTCGAACAGGGTGATCACCGGTCCGGTGTCGATCTCGACAACGTGCCCCTCGATGCGGAACTCGTTCAGGGTTCGCTCGAGCGTGGCGGCCTTCTCGCGAACGTCCTGTTCCTGGCTTGCGGAGTATCGACCGGTCGGGTCGCCCAAAAGGGTCAACGGCGGGAGGACGTAGTCGCCCAGTTCCTTCGGCCATGCACTCGGCGCGACCTTTCCCTGCGAGCGATCCTTGCCCAGCATTCGGACGATCAGTTGCCGCTCGGGCGGAAGCGGGGCATCCTCGTCTTCGTCCGACTCGTCCGCCGGGTCTTCGTATTCATCCTCGGCATCGTCGTCGGATTCTTCGTCGTCTTCGTCTTCCTCGTCTTCGGTCTCTACGTCCTCATCGACGTCCTCGGCATCCGGCATGACGACCGTCGGACCGCCCGCGCCGTTGCCCGCCCCGATCATCACCGGTCGCAGCCCGCCCCCACCGAGCCCCGCCGTTCGCAGGGCCGCCAATCCGGACAATCCGTTTTGCCTGATCCAGCGGATCGCGGAACGCGTTCCGCTCACGAGGTCGTCGGCCGTCAGCAAGAACCCGACGATCGCGGCAAAGACCAGGATCGGCAGCGAAAAGACGGCGAAGTATTTCTGGAGTGCGGCGGCGACCGCAATTCCCAGAATGCCTCCGCGACCCTCGACGAAACCCTCGGTGGCCTCCGCGGCGTACATGCTCGCGGCGGCGGCCGTGCAAGTTGCGAGGATCGACAGCCCGATGAGTCGCAGGGGTATATCCGTGATGGGCCGTATCATCTTCACGACCGCGGCAAGTGTCATGAACACGAGCAGGGTGTAGCTTCCGGCGCCGAAGTATCGAAACAGTTGATGCCCGACCCAGGCGCCCACGCGGCCGCAACCATTGTTTGCCGGATCGTTCTGCGGCGAGACCGCGGTGTTGGGCCAGTCGTTGACGTCGAACGTTACGAGGGCCACCCAGGTAAAGGTGCAAACCAACAGCGCGGTGAAGACCCCGCAGGTCCGTAGTTTCTGAATTCCTCGCTCACTGATTTTCACGTGGCTTGATTCCTCGCCCGTTGTCGGTTTGGACGCCGTATACCCGCGCGCGAAGCGCGCACGCTATCCCCTGTGGTATCGGCAGGATACGTCCGCCCGCTCGACGCCAAAGCATTCCCGAACGGGGCGGTTTCTGCTTCGCCATGCGTCGCTTCGTTTGTGCGGGCAACCGTTGCCAGTTTGCTTGAAATCGTGGGAGTCGTTTGCTAAAGTGGGGCCGGACGCATCCCCCAAGAGCGGGCCCAGTGCTCACCTCTCGGCGGAACAAGTCTGGAACCATCGTAGGCACTTCGGGTCGGGACGATTGGGGTCGGAGGGAAAGGGAATGTCACTGCGCCGTGTCTGCGCTTTGATTGCAGTCGTCGACAGCGACACGCTCAAGGTGACCTGGGAGGGTCAGGAGCGGCTCGTTCGTTTGATGGATGTGGACCCCGAAAGGTCTGCGCTGGGTGGCGGAAAACCCGCGACCGAGTTCGGACGCCTCACCCTTCGATGGGCGAGGCAGACCGTTTACGCCGACGTCGATTCCGTAGAAATTCAGTTTCCCACCGACAAATTGGAATACAGCAACAGCGGCATGTTGCTTTGCTATGTCGACGTCCGCGGCGACAACTATAACGTGCGCCTGGTTCGCGAGGGATGGAGCCCGTGCTTTGAAAAATACGGCCGCCCCCGCCTGCATCGCGAGGCCATGGAAAAGGCCGAGCTGTGGGCTCGCGTCGAGGGCCGGGGCATCTGGGGCGGACGCGGCGGACGCGGCGACTACGGCGCACTGAAGGACTATTGGCGGATCCGAGCCGGCCAGATCGACGATTACCGTCAGGCCATCGCCCTGGGCGAGGATATTCTAGACAGCCGGCTTCAATACGACGAGATCGAGAACCGAGCCCAAAACGACACCGACGGCCAGGTATTCGCCGAACTCGCCCGCAGCTACCACCAGGACGACGGGGCCGTCAGCATCCAGCTCGGCGGCCCCCGACAACCGCTCGACGCGTACTTTCCCAAGAGCGCCAGGGCCCTGGCGCTGTTCCTGGAGCGTGAATACGTCGGTTTTGGCAAGCCCAACTACCTCTTTTTCAACGGTCGCCTCTCGATAAACGGGGAAAATCCCCAGATCGTGATCGACCGACTGGACCAGGTCCGCACGTTTCCGACCCGGACCTGACCTCACGCACGCCGGGCATCGGGCACGCCGCATCGCTCACGCCGACCGCCGCGCCGCCGGCCTTTGCAGCAACCCTGCAACGAGACTAGATTGCGTCGTTGGATCGTAGATCCCATTCAGGCATGGGTTTGAGGGAACCGGTTCAGGAAACGCGATGACCCCGACAGCCGACCAGATTCGACAGCAATTCATCGACTGTTTCGTCGAGAAACACGGCCCTTCGTTGGTGCCGAGCAGCCCTTGCGTACCGCACGACGACCCGACGCTGATGTTCGCCAACGCGGGCATGAATCAGTTCAAGCCGATCTTTTTGGGCACGGCGGATTCGGCCAGCGCGTTCGGCCGCCTGAAGCGTGCGGCCAACACCCAGAAGTGCATCCGCGCCGGGGGCAAGCACAACGACCTCGACGACGTCGGCCACGACACGTATCACCACACGTTTTTCGAGATGCTGGGCAACTGGTCGTTCGGCGACTACTTCAAGAAGGAGGCCATCGCCTGGGCCTGGGAACTGCTGACCGATGTCTGGGGCATCGATCCGGCGCGTCTGCACGCCACGTACTTCGAAGGCGATGCCGCCGAAGGACTCGACCCCGACACCGAGGCCCGCGACTTATGGCAGGCAATCCTGCGACCCGAGCAGGTCCACCCTGGAAACAAGAAGGATAACTTCTGGGAGATGGGCGACACCGGCCCCTGCGGCCCGTGCAGCGAAATCCACATCGATCTGACGCCCGACAAGAGCGGGGCCGCGCTGGTCAACGCCGGGGATCCGCGCGTCATCGAGATTTGGAATCTGGTCTTCATCCAGTTCAACCGGGCCGGCGGCGGCAAGCTGTCGCCGCTGCCCGCCAAACACGTCGACACCGGCATGGGTTTCGAGCGGATCACGGCTGTTCTGCAGGACAAGACGAGCAACTATGACACGGACGTGTTTACGCCGATTTTCGCGGCGATTCAACGCGTGACGGACGCCCCGAAGTACACGGGGCTGCTGGAAACGAACGACGCCGACCGCGCGTCAATCATGCGCGACGTAGCCTATCGCGTGATTGCCGACCACGTCCGATGCCTGTGCTTTGCCATCGCCGACGGGGCCGCACCCAGTAACGAGGGACGCGGCTACGTGCTGCGCCGTATCCTGCGTCGGGCTGTTCGGTATGGCCGCCAGTACCTTGGCACGCACCAGCCTTTCATGAGCGATCTCGTGCCGGCGGTCGTTGAGACCATGGGCAATACGTTTCCGCAATTGAAAGACAATGCAAAGCACGTCGCCGATGTGCTTCTGGACGAGGAGCGATCGTTTAGCCGAACTCTCGATCGCGGCATAGCTTTGTTCGAGCAGGCCGCCGATTACGCCACGAGACACCACCACGGTAAGATCAGCGGTGAAGATGCGTTCAAGCTCCACGACACCTACGGCTTCCCGGTCGACCTGACGGAACTGATGGCGGAAGAGCGCGGACTGACCGTAAACATCGGCGAGTATGAGCGGCTGATGGAACAGGCACGGGAACGCTCCCGCGGGACGCATCACTTCGAAGCAACGGCATTCACCGTGGACGATGACTTCGAGACCGACGACTCACTGAAGTATTCCTGCAGAAACGCTAAGGCCTGCCTCGTGGCTTTCGGGCTTACGATGACGTCGGAGACAATCTCT
>JAPULF010000029.1 GCA_027295245.1 Planctomycetota bacterium | reverse complement strand
TCAATTGCAACTTGGCCGCGTCCGACATGCGCTCGGGGGTCCAGGGCGGGTCCCAGACCAGCTCGACCTTGGCGTCCGACACGCCTTCCGCGGACTTGGCCTTTTCCTCTACCTGAGCGACCAGCGAACCGGCGACCGGGCAGGCCGGGGTCCGGGGGTGCAATGGCGAGGCCGCTCCACAGGCACCAGACCCGGCCGCCACGGCCGCCCTACTCGGCCTCAATCCCACCACGCCGGCATCTCGTCTGTGGAAGCTCCGATAGAAACGCGGTTGCGGCTGCTGAGAGTTGAAAACGCTGTTTGTCGTATGCTCACGGACCGAATCAGCCTACGCCGAGTCGTCTGCAATCAGCGAAATACACCGGAAGGACTCTACGTCGATCAGGCCGAGGTTGGTCAGTTTCAGCTTGCCGATGACCGACAGGCTCATGAAGGAGAGGGCCATAAACGGCTGCTCGAGTCGGCAGCCGAGTTCCTTGGCCGCCTCGGAGAGCCGCCGCAGTTCATCGGCCACCTGACCGGCCGGGTGGTCGCTCACCAGTCCCGCGATGGGCAGCGGCGCCTCCGCCAGCACTTGGCCGTCCCGAACCACGACCAGGCCGCCATGGCACTTGACCAATCGTATCGCGGCGACGTGCATGTCCTCGTCGGACATGCCGACCACGATCAGGTTGTGGGCGTCATGTGCCACCGTCGAGGCGATCGCACCGGACTGCAACTGAAAGCCTCGCACGAAACCCCTGCCGATCTCACCGCTGGCTCGATGCCGCTCAACCACAACCATCTTCGCCAGATCGCGGCTTGCATCCGCCACCAGCCGCCCTTCGTGGACCCGGGCCGGCTCCACACTGCGTTCCGAATCGATGCGATTGTCCAGGACGTGAATCACATGGATCTCGGGAGGAGCCCCGGACGAGTCGCTCGGCGCGGTGATTTCGAAGTCCGAGACTTCGATCCAATGGGTATTGATACTGCTTCGAAGGGGTCTCGGGGGTTTCCGATCGGCATCCGTGCCGGGTTCCTCAACGCTGACTCCGCCTTTAACGACAAGTCGACCGCGCCGAACGACATCCGTCACGCGACACGACGCCAGATCCTCTACCACCGTCAGGTCCGCCCGATAGCCCGGAAGGATCGCGCCGCGATCGCGTAGCCCGAAGTACCGAGCCGTGTTGTAGGTCGCCAAACGCACCGCCAGGATCGGATCCAGGCCCTCGGCGATGGCCGTGCGAATCATGAAGTCGATGTGGCCTTCCTCGATCAGATCGCGAACGTCCTTGTCGTCCGTGCAAAACATGAAGCGCTCCGCCGTTGCCGGCGTCACCAACGGAAGCAGTGCCTTGAGATTCCGCGTCTGAGAACCCTCCCGAATCATGATGTGCAGGCCGCACCGAAGCTTTTCACGGGCCTCGTCCGCCGTGACACACTCGTGGTCGCTCATGATGCCGGCGCTCGAATAGGCCGTCAGACTGGCCCCGCTGAGCGACGGGGCATGCCCATCCAAGACTCTTCCCCGGCTCATCCGCAGCTTTTCGAGGACGTCGTCCGCGGCCGAAATCACGCCCGGATAGTTCATCATTTCCGCCAGACCGAGCACCCAGGAATTCGCCAGAAACGGCTCCAGATCCTCCGCGCTCAGCTCGGCTCCGGCCGATTCGAGCGGGCTTGCAGGCACGCAGGAACTCAACATGACAAACACGTCGATCGGGGCATGTTTTGCCGTTTTCAAGACGAATGAGATCCCCTCGGCCCCCATCACGTTGGCGAATTCATGAGGGTCTGCGACCACTGCGGTCGTGCCGCAACCGACCACCACTTGGGCGTATTCCGGAACCGACAACAAGGATGATTCGATATGGACGTGGGCGTCGATGAACCCCGGACAAACGTAACGCCCTTTCAGATCAATGGTTGCGCCCGCTTCGTAGCGTCCGATTCCCACGATCCGATCGCCCAGAATGCCCACGTCTCCCTCGACGATCTCATTGGAAACCACGTTGACTATCCGCCCGCCCACCAACACCAAGTCGGCCGGGCGTCGCCCCATGGCGCAATCGATCAACCCACGAATGTCTTTGTCAGTCCCGTTCGCCGAATCGTCCACCAAACCGCCCTTCGTTGTGTCACCGCTTCCTGGGGATGATCGTTACATCCCAGGTAATTGCCGATAATCCATCAGAATACATCGAGAATTCGGATTTTACGCCCTTTGGAGCGAGCCCATTATATCCGCCGGCCCGCAGCCTGGAGGACCGTTTCGGGGTCAAAATCCGCCGTAGGTCACTTGTCTCATGCCCGGGTTCGGCTATCATTGGCGGTTCTATAGACATTCCACCGGATGCTTGGACGTCCGAGTCCGGTTTGGGTACTGATTTGAATTCTTTGAGGCAGCTATGGCATTGACGTTACGACTGGTAAGACTCGGACGGCGGCATCGACCGTTCTTTCGATTGCGGGCCGCTGATTCCCGATTCGCCACCACCGGCAGATTTGTCGAGGAATTAGGTACCATCGATCCGTTGGAAAAGAACCCGGACAAACAGATCGTTCTGAATCGCGAAAGAATCGAACATTGGCTCTCGGTCGGCGCCACGACCTCCGAGTCGGTCCGGTCCATTCTCAAGAAGAACGGAATCGGCCGGAAAAACGCGGCCGCGGCAAAACCCGCTTGAGCCCGTCCGGCGTCGGCGCGACGAACCGTCTCGGCGAGGACCACGGGCCGTGCAGATAGACGTACTGACTCTGTTCCCGGAGGCTTGCGAACCGTTTTTTTCGACGAGCATTCTGGGCCGGGCCCAAGCGGCCGGACTCGTGACGATTCGTTGTTGCAATATCCGGGACTTCGCCAAAGACCCGCACCGCAAGGTGGACGACAGACCGTTTGGCGGCGGGCCCGGCATGGTAATGATGTGCCAGCCAATCTTCGACGCGGTCGAAGCCATCGGCGGCGAAGCAAATAACCAGGCATTGCTGCTGCTGACGCCCCAGGGTGAGCGGCTGACGCAAGGCATGGTCGCCGAATTCGCGGCACGCGATCGGTTGTTGCTCATCGCCGGGCACTACGAAGGATTTGACGAGCGAATTCGGCTCGGCCTTTCGCCAAGAGAGGTTTCCGTCGGTGACTTTGTCTTGTCCGGCGGCGAGGCGGCCGCGATGGTAATCGTGGACGCGGTCGTGCGGTTGATTCCGGGCGTCCTGGGTGACGCGGACTCGACCATCGAAGAGTCGTTTACGATGATGGACAGGGCCGAAAAGGCCGTCGAATCATCGGACACGCCGACCGCCTTGTTGGAGTACCCGCAATTCACGCGGCCGCGGGAGTTTAAGGGCATGGAAGTGCCGCCGGTCCTGGTCAGCGGGGACCACGAAAAGATCAAACGCTGGCGGGCCGAGCAGGCCCTGCAACGGACTCGCACAAGGCGGCCCGACCTGTTGGCCGGCGGTATGAGTGAAGACTACGACGAAGCTCGCCGAAAGTGATGTTGGAGACCTGAGTGATGCGCAACAGACTGATTGAAGGTGTGGAAGCACAACACCTGAAGAGCAAACCGTTCGAATTCGAAATCGGCGACACCGTCTCGGTCGGGGTCCGCATCACCGAGGGCA
>JAPULF010000289.1 GCA_027295245.1 Planctomycetota bacterium | reverse complement strand
CGCTTCGGAAGCTCGGGTCCGATCCGAAGTACACGGAGTACCGGAACAAGCCACACAAAATCTGGTCCCTCGTGTATCGACCCCAGACACTGTGGCGCTGGCTGCTCAAGCAGCGTCGGGGCCCTGCCCCGCGGGTGATCGACTACAAGCTGATGACGACGTCGGCCACGGTCTGGTGGTTGGCGCTCCGGGTCGACCCGAACCATGATGCCGGTTCAGAATCACCCCCTCACATCCGCGCGGAAATCGGAACCGACGGAAAGATCACGATACGTAGCGAAGGGGTCGCTTTCTGGTCGATCGAGTCAAATCGCGAGCCGCTCGAGCCCGGTACGCCGATCGAGGTGGAATGGAATGGAAAGGTAGTTTTTCGTGGGGAGTTTCCCGGGGTGATTAGCGTCCAACCGGCGGCAACGGAAGATGCCGATTCAAAACGCGGGTCGCCGAGGACCCCGACCGAGTCTCGTTGACAGCAACCGCTCGGGCCGTCGCGCCGGTGGGCGTGAACTCTGTCAAAACACGACCTGAACGAAGCCATTTGTTTTGGAAACCGCGGTAAACTGCATCGCATGACACACCGACAGCAGCGTTTTCGTCGTGTCTGCGGATTGCGCATGCGGCCTCGTCTTTTCGCCTTGCTGTTCGTCGGTGCGGCCGTTTCTAATCTCGCGAGTGGGCGGGCCGACGACGGTGCATCGGCGGCCCCGCAGGCAGGCATCGAATCCCGGCCGCTCGTCGCGGCGTCAGGCGGCGAAGGCACGCGCTTCGAGGAATTGCACGCGCGTGAGAGCGGGATCGATTTTGAATCCCCGCTCGATTTCGATCACCCGCTGAAACACCTGTTCATTCACGGGTTTGCCGCGGGAGGCGTCTGCATCGGGGACTGCGACGGCGATGGCAAGCCCGACATTTACCTCGTGGGCCAGGTCGGCCCGAACAAGCTATACAGGCAGGTCGCGCCGATGCGATTCGAGGATGTGACCGAGCGAGCCGGCGTTTCCGGCGGGGCCGCCTGGGGCGCGGGTGCGACGTTCATCGATATCGACAACGACAACGATCTGGATTTGTACGTGTGCAATTACGATTCGCCGAATCTGCTGTACGTCAATCAGGGCGACGGCACGTTTCGCGAGCTGGGCGCCGCCGCCGGGCTGGCATTTCGCGGCGCGAGCATCATGGCCGCCTTTGCCGACATCGATCGCGACGGTGACCTGGATGTGTACCTGCTGACAAACCGTATCTATTCGCCGATCGGCCGCGTGCGGCGGCCGCGAGTCATCAAGACCCAAGAGGGCCTCGCACTGCAACCCGGTTTCGAGGAGACCCATCGGCTTCAAACCCGCGTGGTGAACGGCGAGCGACAGCAATTTATGGTCCAGGCCGGTCAGCGCGATCGGTTGTACCGCAACAACGGCGACGGAACGTTCACGGACATTTCCGCGGAGGCGGGCATTGCCGGCAACCATCCCGGTCTTTCCGCCACGTGGTGGGATTTCAACCAGGACGGCTGGCCGGACATATACGTGAGCAACGATTACTGGGACGCCGATCGGATGTACCGGAACAACGGGAATGGCACCTTCACCGACGTGATTCGATCTTCCGTGCCCCATTGCCCGTGGTTTTCGATGGGTGCCGATCTGGCGGACATCAACAACGACGGCCGCGTCGATTTCCTCGCCGCCGATATGTCCGGCACGACCCATTTCGTGTCAAAAATGACCATGGGCGACATGGCCGATTCGCGATGGTTTCTGGAAAGCGCCGAGCCCCGGCAATACATGCGCAACGCCCTGTATCTGAACACGGGCACCGACCGATTCATGGAGGTCGCGTACCTGGCGGGCCTGGCCAGCACGGACTGGACATGGTCGGTCAAGTTCGGTGATCTGGACAACGACGGCCGCGTCGACGCATACTTCACCAATGGCACGCTTAACCAATCGTTCAATCCCGATTTTGCATCGCAGCAGGAAATACTGAGCCGCGCGCTTCGATTCAAGAACGTCGGTCATCAGGAAAGCGAGGACGCACAATGGGACCTGTATCGCAAGGCCCCTCCGCGACGCGAGTCCAATCTGGCGTTTCGCAATCTCGGCGACCTGCGATTCGAACGGACCGAATCGCGCTGGGGCCTCGATCGCGTGGGAATCAGCTTTGCGGCGGCACTAAGCGACCTCGACCGCGACGGCGACCTAGATCTTGTTGTCGGCAATCTCGGCGAAGCCGTCAGCGTCTATCGAAACAGGAGCGCCTCCGGTCGCAGCGTTTTGCTCCGGCTCGTCGGCGTGTCGAGCAACCGGTTCGGAATCGGGTGTACCGTGCGGCTTCGCAGCGCATCCGGCCCACAGGTGCGCCAGGTGACTCTCGCCCGCGGCTACATGTCGGCCAACGAGCCGATCGTTCATTTCGGTATGGGGGCCGATGAAATCATCGAGCGAC
Source organism: Planctomycetota bacterium (assembly GCA_027295245.1). Lineage (GTDB taxonomy): Bacteria > Planctomycetota > Phycisphaerae > UBA1845 > UTPLA1 > JAPULF01. Next base: position 111 of record JAPULF010000289.1, on the reverse strand, counting down.
TCGCCGTCGAGTGGCCCAGCGGCCATCGGCAGGCCTTCGAGAATCTTCAGACCAATCGGCTGTACACGATCACCGAGCCCGACGGCGTCCCACCGCCTGCGAAGACGCCGC